>NZ_CAWQMW010000184.1:0-18744 GCF_963895965.1 Xenorhabdus sp. PB30.3
AATAGCGCGGTGGTCCCACCTGACCCCATGCCGAACTCAGCAGTGAAACGCCGTAGCGCCGATGGTAGTGTGGGGTCTCCCCATGTGAGAGTAGGGAACTGCCAGACATCACTTTGTCAGAGAAGCCATCCTTCATCGGATGGCTTTTTTGCGTTTATTTTTTTATTTATTGCTCGTTATTTATACGAGAGTAAGCGGCTAATACAGTTCGTTCTGATAGATTTAAATAATCTTCCATTTTTTGTGCTGCTAATTCTGTTTGGCCTGAATTTAATAGCTCCAGAATATGTTTATTCTTATCGACATAGGGCGCATACAACAGCTCTGGATCATTTAAAAGCCCAAATGCTAAACGGAGTTCGGCTGAAATATTCCGGTAGAAGGTCATTAATCTTTCACTGTCGGCCAATTCTACAATCGCGGCGTGAAAACGCATATTGGCCGTGCCTACACCAACCCATTCCTGCTTATTTCTGTATTGACTGGCACTGATGACGGCTTCTTGCATTTTATTTACGCTAGGGTGCATGGGATATGCTTGTGCAAGAGCCTGACATTCAATCAGCCTGCGAACCCGATAAATATCAATAATGGATGCGATATCAGGTATTGCTACAAACACTCCCCGATTAGGCTGGTGTTTTAGTAAACCTTCTTGCGTAAGAGTACGGAACACTTCCCGTAAGGTATTGCGGGAAATTTGGAGTTGTTCACTGAGAGCTGCTTCAGATAAGCGTTGTCCGGGTAATAATTCTCCGATCACTAGCTTATTTCTTATTACTTCTGCAATTTTTTTACTCAAAATTTGGGGAGAGCTCTCTATTTTCATAGTCATCCGTTGGGCTATCGCTGAGAAAAGTGTCTTCTGTGTTCAAAACTTAATCTTCACATATTCCCGGATAACCAGCAAGCCGCGGCTATTTTCCTGCTTATCTTCTGCAATCTTGAGATAAAAATCAGCTCTATTTTGAACTGATAATTTTCCCGTTAATTTGAATAGAGTGATCGCTGTTGTATTTTTGCACAATAATAAGCGAATTTAGTTGATTATTTACTCATCAGAAATTATCTATTGTTCAACAATTTTATAATTATGGTTTAACAACTATGATGAAAACAATAGATTTAAATAGCGATCTTGGTGAGAGCTTTGGTCAGTGGAGGATGGGTAATGATGAAGCCATATTGGGCATTGTTAGTAGTGCCAATATTGCCTGTGGTTTTCACGCCGGAGATCCGGCTGGGATCCTGAAAACGCTGAAATTAGCTAAGGAAAATCAGGTTGTTATTGGTGCTCATGTCTCTTATCCAGATTTGGTTGGTTTTGGCCGACGTAATATGGACCTCGCCAGTCACGAACTCACCGCGGATGTCATTTATCAGATCGGTGCCCTGCAAGGGCTTGCTGCCTCTATAGGAACGGAGGTTAATTATGTAAAGCCACATGGCGCACTCTATAACACGATAGCTAATGATGAACGTCAGGCACTTGCAGTCATTGACGGTATTTTGGCCGTAGATTCCGGCCTCGCCTTAGTGGGGCTGGCTGGCTCAAATATTCTGAGGCTAGCGCAGGAAAAAGGTCTGAGAACCATTGCGGAAGCTTTTGCTGATCGTGCTTATACAGCAAAAGGAGAACTGGTTTCGCGGCGTGAAACCGGAGCTGTATTGCATGATGCCACTCTTGTTGCACAACGTATGTTGCAGCTAGTGACAGAAGGTGGAGTGGAATCCATTGATGGCAAATTTACCCCCATTCAGGCGGATTCTATTTGTGTGCATGGAGATAGTTTCGGTGCGCTGGAAATGGCTAAACAGGTAAAAGCCATTTTGCAACAGGCAGGAATTATTGTCCGCTCATTTATTCATTCTTAATCAGAATGGTCGATATTGTCAGGAGATAACTGTGCGTTTTTTACCTGTTAATTTTCATACCATCATGGTTGAGCTTAGTGACTTGCCTGAAACTCTGGCGTTATTTGATTCTCTGAATGCTGAACCAATCTCAGGAATTGAAGAGATAATCCCAGCAGCGAGAACGGTGATGATTCGTTTTCACCCTCTGACGATTTCAGCCCAGCAACTGGTGACAGAAATTCAACGGCGGGATCTGCAAAAATCCTCGCATATACAAGGAAAACAGATTGAAATTCCGGTGCGCTACAATGGAGAAGATTTAGAGGAAGTTGCGGAGATACTCGGAATCTCGGTACAGGATGTTATCCAACAACATACGGATAATGAATATATCGTTGCATTTACCGGGTTTGCGCCCGGATTTGCCTACATGATCTCTGAAACCATCTCCTGGAATATTCCTCGTCGTAAAACGCCCAGAACCCGTATTCCGGCAGGTTCAGTTGCTCTGGCGGGAGAATTTAGTGGTATTTACCCACAGGCAAGCCCCGGAGGATGGCAACTCATTGGTACGACATCTGAACGAATATGGGATTTATCCCGGATTGAGCCCGCGTTATTGCAGCCCGGTTATCGTATCCGATTCCGTAATGTAGAACACTCCACAGTAACAGTCAGTTTACCTGCAACTCCCGTTGTTGATTCGCTTGTTCTGGTTGATAGCGCCAGTATTTTAGAAATTAAGTCCGCAGGATTACAGGCGCTATTTCAGGATTTAGGCCGTTTGGGTAAATCAGGGCTGGGAATATCTGCATCAGGTGCGATGGATAAAAGTGCTTTACGCAGTGCAAATCGCATAGTGGGTAATCCTTCTGATAAAGCCTGTCTGGAAATTACGCAGGGAGGATTTCAAGCCATTGCCCGTGGGCAAACAGTCATTTCAGTAACCGGTGCTTTATGCCCGATTCAAATCAAAACCCCACAAGGAAAGCCGCTTCATGTAAGCACTTATCAACCCATTGATTTAAATGATGGTGATGAAATTATATTGGGTGTTCCACATGCAGGAATGCGCTCTTACTTGGCAGTCCGAGGTGGTTTTATTGTTCTGGAGGTGCTATCCAGCTGCTCATTTGACACTTTGTCTAATATTGGCCCTGCTCCGTTAAAGGCGGGTGATAATTTAGCGATAGGTGGGACTTCGCATTGCTCAGCGGTGTCTGTTTTAGAAACCCCAGAATTCGTGATGCCCAATAAAGATGAGATTGTTGTACTGGATATATTTTTCGGTCCCAGAACTGACTGGTTCACTCAGGAATCTATCGAGTTATTACGAAATCAAATCTGGCAGGTTACGCCACAATCGAACCGGATTGGTTTGAGATTAAAGGGCGATTGCCCGTTGTCTCGAATTAAGGATGAAGAGCTGCCAAGCGAAGGAACCTGTTTTGGTGCGATACAAATTCCCGCCAGCGGGCAACCCGTTCTCTTTCTGGCGGATCATCCGGTGACAGGTGGATACCCCGTTATTGCTTCGGTGGCTGATTATCATCTTGATCTTGCTGGCCAGATCCCGATCAATGCCAAAATTAGATTTAATCCCATCAATCAGTTTCATGACATTCAGGGGAGTGAAGAGCTGCAATGAATACCACTGTGCACCGCATTAATAAAACCACAAAGAAAAATAAAACCGCAAAAAAAGTCTTAATCGCGAATCGTGGGGAGATTGCCGTTCGTATTATTCGTGCCTGTCGTGATTATGGTATACGGACTATTACTGTTTATGCTGATACAGATGTCAACGCGTTGCATGTGCAACTGGCGGATGAAGCCTATTCACTGGCAGGGAATAGCCCGGCAGAAACCTATCTTAATATTCCTCGTTTGTTGGATATTGCAAAGCAAGCGCAGGCTACGATGGTACATCCCGGCTATGGTTTTTTATCTGAACGGGCTGAATTTGCCCGCGCTGTTATTGAAGCCGGTTTAATTTGGATTGGCCCGGAACCCGATACGATTGATGAATTGGGGAATAAAGTTAAAGCCCGCCAAATTGCTCAGAAAGTTGGAGCACCATTAGTCATGGGAACGACAGAGCCGGTTAAAAATGCGCAGGAAGTTATCACTTTTGCTGAAAAGCATGGTTTACCGATAGCGATTAAAGCTGCATTTGGCGGCGGGGGCCGTGGGTTAAAAGTAGCATGGCGGCATGATGAAGTTGAGGAGTTGTATCACTCTGCGGTACGTGAGGCGACAGCTGCATTTGGCCGTGGCGAATGTTTTATTGAACAATTTCTGGATAAGCCCCGCCATATCGAGGCACAAATAATCGCTGATAAACACGGAAATGTGGTTGTGTTGGGAACCCGTGACTGCTCCTTGCAGCGTCGGAATCAGAAACTGATAGAAGAAGCCCCGGCCCCTTTTTTGACTCAGCAACAACGGGAACGCATTCATCAGTCGGCAAAAGCGATTTGTGCAGAGGCTAATTACGTCGGAGCAGGAACGGTTGAATTTTTGCTGAGTGTTGATGGAACACTCTCCTTTCTGGAAGTGAATACCCGTTTACAGGTTGAGCATCCTGTGACGGAAGAAACAACCGGAATTGATTTAGTTATTGAGCAACTGAGAATCGCAGAAGGCTACCCATTAAGCATTAAGGAAACCCCTATTTCTCGCGGGCATTCGTTTGAGTTTCGCATCAATGCGGAAGATGCCGGAAAAGGCTTTTTGCCTGCATCTGGCGCTCTTACTGAATTTACTCCACCTTCTGGTCCCGGTCTTCGTTTAGATTCAGGTGTCACCAATGGCTCTGTCATTCCGACAACCTTTGATTCATTGATGGCAAAACTGATTGTCACAGGAGCAACGCGTGAACAGGCTCTTGCTCGTGCACGTCGGGCATTACGAGAATTTAAAATCAGTGGCGTAGCATCAGTTTTACCTTTTCATCAGGCGGTGATTGAACACTCTGATTTTGTATCAGAGGATACTTTCAACGTTCATACCCGTTGGATTGAGACAGAATTTGCCAATCAACTGGCAGCTTTACCCCGCCAGGATCTGGCTGAAAGTAAAGGCATTATCCGTACATTTATTGAGATTGATGGTCGTCGGCATGAAATGGGATTACCAGCAGATTTATTGGCAGGATTAACGCCTTTAGTGCCTGCTGGTGAGCCACAATCTTCTTCGCCAGTAGTCCAACAAATACCGGAAGATCCTCATCAGGTAAAAGCACCTATATCCGGTATTCTGCATTCGTGGCTAGTAGGGGAGGGAGAGCAAGTCAGTGAAGGAGAGGTGATTGCCATCATGGAAGCCATGAAAATGGAAGTACAGATAAATGCACATCGCTCAGGGAAAATCACATTCCGTGCTCAGGAAGGTGATTATCAGGATGCAGAAAGTATTCTGGCGAACATTGAATAGTCTGGTTATTTGAAAAATCAAATGGGTATAAATTGACTCTAAATTTATACCCCTCTAGTAAATCTGCTTTTGTGGAATCAGCCTCTGCTGCTTAGTATCGTGGTGCTGGATAGCACCTCCCCACCTAATCCAGGTAGTAAAATCTGACGATAATCACTTAATGTTATTTACATTTCTTTTGTGAATGTAAATAATAATGCTTCTCAATAATATTTTAACTAAAAAATAAATGTCTAAAACTACCAAAATTTACGCAAGCATGGCTAAAAGTGGTTTGTGTGTTCCTTTGATGTCAGCATCTATGTTGACAATCGCTATTTCTACTAACGCAGTGGCACATACCGAAGAATCAACCAGAAAATCAGCCTCAACAGGCGATACACTCGTTGTTATTGCGGGTAACAGTGCAGAACAGGACAGTGGAAAAGTCAGCAGCAACGAAATTAAAGTTAGACAGGCACAAAGTGTCGGTGAAGTATTAAAGAATGTGCCGGGCGTACAAGCCGGGCACCCTAGCGCTTTAGGGCAGCGCTTTAAAATCCGTGGCATGGATGATCAATTTGTCAACGTGACGGTTGATGGTGCAAGACAGGAAGGCTATCACTTCCACCATGCAGGGAACTATGGCATTGATCCTGAAATGCTCAAGCAAATTGATATCAATGTGGGTACGAACAGTATTACCTATGATACCGGAGCATTAGTTGGTTCATTAAAATTTGAAACTGTTGATGCTGGTGATTTATTAGCTCCGGGTCGTTTATTTGGTGCAAAAGGAAAATTAAGTTATGTCAGTAATGGCTCTGAATTCCAACAGTCTTTGGCAGCTTATGGAAGAGTCGGTGCTGTAGATTTATTGGGTTACTTTAACCATCGCAATATGAGTGATGCTAAAACAGGCAGAGATAAAGCGGGGCAAGAATCCATTCCTACCGATGGGAAACTGATCAACTATTTATTAAAAGCTAAATTCAATCTGACTGATGAGCAGTATATCAATGTCTCAAAAGAGCATTATCAGAATGATGCAGATACCAACTACAGATTGAATTTCGGCCCGGATGTGAATAAAGGGAAGAAAGGGAAATACGCTTCAGAGCGTGATACTTATAATATCGCTTACCGATATGTACCGGTTGGCAATGACCTCATTGATCTGAAAATCTCTGCTTATCACACAGAACAAAATTTCAATCATATGAAGGAAGTCGGTGGTCCGGGCAAAGGCTTTGACACGATTACCGAAACTCAGGGTATCAGAGCGCGTAACGTTTCTAGTTTTGATACTTATCAGCTAGCCCATGCTTTCACTTATGGTTATGAGTATTTCGATACCAGAATGGCGTATACCGAGGCAGCAAGAAATACATATAACAAAGTGGTAGAAACAGGAAAATCATCATCTGTTTATTTAGAGGATGATATTCAGTTTGCTGATTTCCACTTCATTCCTGGCGTAAGATGGGATCATTATAAATACAATACTATCAATAAAAAGAGTGAGCCCTTTGAAAGAACCTATGCTCATTTCTCAAAAGCGTTGGGTCTGAAATACGAACTGGGCGCATCAACAACGTTGTTTGCTAATTATACTGAACTCTTCAGAGGCCCATT
Organism: Xenorhabdus sp. PB30.3; assembly: GCF_963895965.1. Lineage (NCBI taxonomy): Bacteria > Pseudomonadati > Pseudomonadota > Gammaproteobacteria > Enterobacterales > Morganellaceae > Xenorhabdus > Xenorhabdus sp. PB30.3. The sequence continues at coordinate 6,907 of NZ_CAWQMW010000184.1, forward strand.
GGGTAAAGAGATCGGCATGGGCCCGAGTAACCATAATGCTAACTTAAAAGCGACAACGGGTTACAATCTGGAAACAGGTGTTGGTGGTATTTATCCGTCTGTTTTTGCTGAAAATGACTCATTTACTGTAACTGGGAAAGTATTCCAGACCAATTTCAAAAATCTGGCTACCACGTTAGCAAAAAGTTCGCTTAATAATATCCCTAAATCCAGACTGGAAGGGTTTGAACTAGCGACCAAATATAAACTGGATAACTGGTCTTTAAGAGCGACTTACGCCAAAGCAAATAACAAAATTGTTCAGGGTAGCGCGTTGTTTGACTCAAGATTAGAGTTTACACCGTCCATTGGTGACTCTTTCACTGTTGGTGGAAGCTATCTATTTGATAAAACGGATATTGAACTTGGCTGGAATTCCCGATTTGTCCGCTCAACAAATGCGAATGGGACAGGTGATGGCAAGGTTGTAAATATTCATAAAGCGGGCTTTGGCGTCAGCGATATGCATATTTCCTGGGCACCAACCTCAGGCGTATTTAAAAACGCAGAATTCCTGTTTGGTATCGATAATATCTTCGACAAGCGTTACAACGAACAGTCTTACTATCTGAATACCTATAAAGGCCAGGAAGAGAAAGGCCGAGCTTATAAAGCGACGGTTTCTTATAAGTTCTAAGAAACGAGCTGTAACGTTTAGTAAAAACAGTACGGTAATAATTTATTATTACCGTACTGAAATGAGTAATATATTAACTTTTAGATGCGATATGCGCTCTATACAACGATTAGCTCGTTATTTTTTCATTCTCAATTTGATTTAAAAGCTCTCTAAAATAGACAACTAATGGACGTAAATTTGCTTTGTGCCATACAGCCCAAAGCTGGGTGGTAATATTCATCCAAGGCACCTCGCGTAAAATAGCCCCTTTAGGCAAGTTATAGCGCAAACTATTTTGTATCAATGTCACGCCAAGGCCTGCGGCAACAAGGCCTAACGCCGTTAACGGTTCTTCTGCTTCTAAACGAATATCTGGTCGAAACCCTGCTTTCACACAGGCGGCAACAAAATCATCCCGTGAGTGCGAATTATCATTGTTGTGTAAGACTGAGATCCATTGTTGTGCCGTTAAATCATTAGGAATAATGTGCTCTTTTGTTGCTAAAGGGTGATGATGAGGAACCGCCACTAACATGCGGTCATTCAATACTTGTTGATATTCTAATTCACTCTCTTTTCCTTCTGGTGGAGTATCAACCATCGCAAAATCAAGGCTCCGTTGGCGCAGCCCTTCTAACTGGCGTTCTGGCGTTTGGTTATACAACGCAATATGAACATCTGGGTGTGAATCCCTTAACACACTTAATGAACTTGGCAGTATGCCTGAGTGCATTGCATTTTCAATGTAGCCGACACACAGCCCACCATCTTCTCCTCGACCTAAGCGGCGGCCTAATGACTCCAAGCGATTGGCGTGAGTAAGGAGTGAGCGCGCTTCAGTCAAAAACGTTTGTCCATCAGACGTTAAGCGAATTCGTTGCTGGCTTCGTTCGAACAACATTAATCCGAGTCTTTCTTCTAATTGAGAAATTTGTCGGCTTAATGGGGATTGTGAAATATGTAGGCGCTTTGCTGCACGCCCGACATGTTCCTCTTCTGCTACAACAACGAAGTAGCTGAGTTGGCGCAGGTCAATCATAGTTATTGCCTTTAATGTCTTAACTTAGACTAATTATGTCCTTTCATGTCATAAAAAATCAACCTACTATCATGCTCCATGACAGGATGGTTCACTCTCCTGAAACATCATTTTGCTGATAACAAGCTAATTTATTAAGGAATTACAATATGAGTATTAGAAAATTACTTCCTAGCCAAATTGGTTTTGGCGGAGCGCCATTAGGTAACATGTTTAGAGCAATTCCGGATGACGAAGCGATTGCAATCGTACACGAAGTATGGAATCTAGGGGTTCGTTATTTTGATACCGCGCCGCTGTACGGTTCTGGTTTATCTGAAATCCGTATGGGTGAAGTCCTGTCTCAATATTCACGTGATGATTATGTGTTGAGTACCAAAGTGGGTCGCATCATGTTAGATGAGATGGAAGATCCTGCAAATCGTGATTTCGGGGAAAAAGGCGGTCTTTTTGAACACGGTTTGAAAAACAAAATTCTTAATGACTACTCTGAAGATGCGACACTGCGCTCTATTGAAGATAGTCTGAAACGTTTGAAAACAGACCGTATTGATATCGTGTGGATCCACGATCCTTCACAAGATTTTTACGGAGATAGTTGGTTAGAGCATTTTAACACCGCACGCACTGGTGCATTCCGTGCCTTAACCCGCCTGCGTGAAGAAGGCGTGATCAAAGCTTGGGGGCTAGGTGTTAACCGCGTTGAACCTTGTGAATTAACACTGGGCTTAGATGAGCCAAAACCAGATGCATTCTTATTGGCAGGCCGTTATAGCTTATTAGATCACAGCCGTGCACTACAACGACTGATGCCAGAAGCGTTAGAGCATAATGTTGATATCGTTGTTGGCGGCCCATACAGCTCAGGCGTATTGGTAGGGGGCGCGCATTTTGAATATCAAAAATCTTCCCCAGCTATTCATCAACAAGTCGCGAAGATTTATCAAATTGCTAAGCAATTTAATGTTGATGTTAAAGCAGCTGCATTACAGTTTTCACTAGCTAACCCAGCAGTAGCAGCGGTTATCCCTGGTTCAAGTCGTCTAGGTCGTATGGCTGAAGATTTAGCAGCATTAACCGCTAAAGTCCCAACTGATTTCTGGTTAGAATTGCAGCGCCAAGGCTTGGTTGCTGTTAACGCACCATTGCCAATTCGTTAATCGCTCAATGAGTTGTTGATGCCAGAGAGGGATAAATTTTTGGCAAAAGTCATCGACGGAGCAATAAAGTTATTCTAAATTATACATGCCTGAGGATTTCCACGATTTTGTTTTCTTTAGCAAAAACTTTAATCGTGCCTCAGGCACTTTAGTTCACTTCTTTTAAGCGAAGCTCGGGTTAACTACAGCGTAAAAACACCAATCAGAGCCACAACAGTCAGAATTGCGGCAGCGCCATAAAACACCCATTTACCAGCAGGAACATGAATTTTCAGATCATGCATAGCATGATGAATGCGGTGTAAGCCGCACCAGAGTGGCAGACTTATCATCAGCAATAAAAAAACACGTCCAATAAAGCTCTGGCAGAAAGTCAGAATACGTTCGTAAGAGAGCGCCTCAGGAGCCAATCCTAATGGCAGTAAAATGCCTAATAGCAGGATAATGACTGGCCCGACAATAGCACTCCACATACCGCCAGCGCCAAACAACCCCCAGAAAATAGGTTCATCGGAACGTTTTGGTACTTGATTCATCAGATCCTCCTTGGGGTCAGAGTAGTGCTATGCCAAGGATCACGGCAGTCGCAATAATAGTGAAAGTCCACAATAGTTTGATAATGGGTCCCGGTGCCATTTTTTCATTTTTGACAATGATATTGAGTGCTTTGGGCGCCAGTTCAAACCAGGTTTTGGTATGTAATAATGCTGCCAGCAAGGTGATGATATTGATCAGCAATACCAGTGGGTTTTGCAGAAAAGAGACAAAACCACCCCAGCTTTCAGGGCCAGCTTTCAGGGCAAATAGCCCATAAAGCACCAAAATACTGAACCAGACAGTAGGAACAGAAGTTCCTTCACGCAGCATATAGAAACGATAAAAACCTAATTTTTGCCACCAGTTAGGCTCCATGCCACGGGTATAAGGTTTACGTTTTGTTGTCATGACTTTCACCTCCCTTATTGTGGTTTCAGCATGGAGATAATGAAATCTTTTGCACTTTCTGCCTTGCTTTGCTGAATTGCTCCTGCCGGATCGACATGTTTCGGGCAAACTTCAGAACAATAACCGACAAAAGTACAGGACCAGACACCATTATCGCTGTTGATTTGTGGCATACGCTCTTTCTTACCATGATCACGGTTATCAAGGTTATAGCGGTGTGCCAGCGTGACGGCAGCAGGGCCGATAAACTCAGGATTCAGGCCGAACTGAGGGCAGGCTGCGTAGCATAGGCCACAGTTGATACAACCGGAGAACTGATGATACTTCGCCATCTGTGCCGGAGTTTGCACATTCGGGCCATCGGAGGGTTTACGGTCATTACCGATAATGTAGGGCTTGATGGCTTCCAGACTTTCGATAAAGTGAGTCATATCCACAACCAAATCCCGCTCTATCGGGAAATTCCCTAAGGCTTCTACTTTCAGCCCGTGCTGATAGTCGCGCAGAAAAGTCTTACAGGCCAGTTTGGGTACGCGGTTAACCATCATGCCGCAGGAGCCGCAGATTGCCATGCGGCAGGACCAGCGATAAGACAGATCAGGAGCCAGATTATCCTTAATATAGCCTAACGCATCCAACAGCGAAGTCTGGTCATCATAAGGGACGTCGTATGTTGTGAAATAAGGCGCATCATCGGTTTCCGGGTTATAGCGCATGACTTCCATTTTCAGGTTTTTCATCTCAGTCATTCGCCTGCTCCTTCTGTTTTTTCTCTTGTGCAGCGGCTTCCCCACCATAAACCCGTTTTGCGGGCTGGGATTTAGTGATCTTCACATCACTGTATTCCAGATGTGGCGCGCCTTCAGGGTTGTAGAAAGCCAGTGTATGTTTCAGGAAGTTCTCATCATCACGTTCGGTACAGCCTTCATCAAGGCGCTGGTGGGCACCGCGGGATTCTTTGCGGTTCATCGCGGAGTGAGCCATACATTCCGCCACATCCAGCCCGAATCCCAGTTCTATGGTATAGAGAAGGTCAGTATTGAATACACTGGAGCGGTCACTGATTTGGATATGCCTGAAGCGCTCTTTCAGCTCTGCGATCTTATCAATCGTCTTTTGCATCAATTCAGGGGTGCGATAAATACCACAACCTTCTTCCATTGCCGTTCCTAGCTCATCCCGAATTTTGGCCCAGCTTTCTCCGCCCTGCTGATTCAGCAGTTTATTGAGTTTAGCCTCAATATCGTGAACCTGTGCAGACAGCGTATTTTCATTGGCGGGAGGAGCTTCCTGAGCACACTTGGCCGCTTCCTCACCCGCCAGACGACCAAAGACGACAAGTTCTGCCAGTGAATTAGAGCCAAGACGGTTTGCGCCATGCAGGCCGACAGAAGAACATTCACCAATAGCAAACAGCCCTTTGATACGAGTTTCACATTGTTGATTGGTTTCGATTCCGCCCATAGTGTAGTGCGCTGTCGGACGAACAGGGATAGGCTCCTTGACCGGATCAACGCCAACGTAGGCTTTCGCCAGTTCACAGATGAATGGTAGACGCTCCAGTAATTTCTTCTCACCCAGATGACGCAGATCCAGATGTACAACGTCACCGCGCGGCGTTGCAATAGTTCGTCCTGCCCGCCATTCATGCCAGAATGCCTGCGAAACTTTATCGCGTGGTCCCAGCTCCATATATTTATTTTCAGGATGGCCGAGTGGTGTTTCAGGCCCTAAGCCATAATCCTGTAGATAGCGATAGCCATCTTTATTCACCAGAATCCCGCCTTCACCCCGACAGCCTTCAGTCATCAGAATGCCGGAACCCGGCAGGCCGGTTGGGTGATATTGCACAAACTCCATATCGCGCAGTGGAACACCATGCCGGAAAGCCATACCCATGCCATCACCGGTGACAATGCCGCCATTCGTGTTGTAACGATAAACACGGCCTGCACCGCCGGTAGCCATAATGACTGCATTTGCGCGAATCTGAACTTTACTGCCTTCCATCATATTCAGGGCAACCAGACCACGGGCACGGCCTTCATCAACCAGAATATCGAGGACAAAATGCTCATCGAAACGCTGAATTTGCGGATACTTGAGTGAGGTCTGAAACAGTGTATGCAGCATATGGAAGCCGGTCTTATCCGCGGCAAACCACGTACGTTCAATTTTCATACCCCCGAAACGACGCACATTCACGGAGCCATCTTCTTTGCGGCTCCACGGGCAACCCCATTGCTCCAGCTGGGTCATCTCAGTCGGACAGTGTTTGACAAAATACTCAACCACATCCTGCTCACACAGCCAGTCTCCGCCGGATACTGTGTCATTGAAATGAAAGTCATAGGAATCATGAGACTGAGTGACTGCGGCTGATCCACCTTCTGCGGCGACGGTGTGGCTGCGCATAGGGTACACTTTCGAAATCAGGGCAATCTTGAGTTGGGGATTGGCTTCAGCCGCAGCAATGGCGGCCCGTAGACCTGCGCCACCGGCTCCGATAATTGCTAGATCAGCATTGAAGGTTTGCACTGTGCTTCTCCATTGTTTCAAGTGAAATGAATAAATTCAGCCAGAAAGCCTAATGCGTTATCACTCGTCATTTGTGACCTTGCTACTTTGCAGAGGTATTTTTTCTTGTCCGACTGAGTGTTGTAAGTAAATTTTTTGTACCTTAACGAGTTAGGAGCACTGTCTGTTATTTTTTATCTGATATGATTATAACGGATGGCGGCTGAAGTAAACTTGATATGAACGCTGATTTGGCAGAATTGTTATCAAGAAAAATTGATCTAAAACAAGTTTCCTATTCATCCGGACATTTTTTATTAATGTGTTGTTAAGTTAATCGATATTATTTTTCTTATCTTGAGGCTTAAATTCATTAAATTAACGCGATATCGCTGTCTCTTATCAATAAATAAGGAAGTTTGAATTTTTATTTAATGTAAGTTATTTATTTTTTTAATGTTTACTTGAAGGCCGTTTCTATTCTTTTGGCAATTTATACCCTCTATTTATAATGAAGGTATGGGTTTGTAAAAAACTATAATTAATTGTTTTTTATGTTATTAATTGGTGGTTTATATATTTTGTTATTTTATATTTTAGTTAAATGATGTATGTTTTTTGGCGGGTGTATTGTATTTCGTTCCTGATTTTAAGTTGTAATATATAGCGATATATTTTTGTGACAAACCAATTTTATAATTAGGAGCCTATCATGGCGCTTAGAAAAATAACTATCGCATTACAAGCGGATAACAATCTTTATTTAAGTAGAGTTGATAGAAATGGAATTCAATATATTGAGGCTGTAAAATCATCTATAGATGAATATTGTCGGTTTACCGTTGTTTATACTGATCCAAATAACCTTAATAAAATTGCTCTTATCGGAGATAATAAACTTTATCTTAGTAGAGTAACCCGTTCAAATGGTGATTTTATTGAATCTATTAAACCAACGGTAGACATTTATTCAATTTTTATGATTGAAGATGTTGGTTGTAATATGATTGCATTGAAAGCTGATACAGGTAAATATCTCAGCCGGGTAACAGTTGGCGGTGTTGATTACATTAAACCGGATAAAGTTAATTTAGATGTGTATTGTAAATTTCGAGTCGTGACATTAATTGAATAATTTACATTTCTGACTGAAACTAATCAGCGTGTAAATATAGTGGCCGCAAAAGCAGGCCACTTTTTTATATTATTAATGTTTTTTAAATTTATCTTTAGGTTTAAGATTTATTTATAACAATGTTTATGAAAAGAGTTAATCTATCTTCGGTAAAATTTTATATAGATGGGTTATTTTTATAACTCGTTCAGAAATAAATGATAAATAGCAGACCATCGACAAGGGATTCAATGTAATAATTTGTCTGGCGAGCGTGATGCGGGTAAACTGCGCGTTTTGTTTTCTTTTGGAGCCACAGGAATATGAACGAAATCGCGGATTGGCAGCCAACAGCCCCTATCGCTAATTTATTGAAAAGGGCAGAAATTCTGGCAGAAATACGGCGCTTTTTCGCAGATCGTGGGGTGTTGGAGGTTGAGACACCCGCCATGAGTCAGGCGACTGTCACAGACGTCCATCTGGTTCCCTTTCAGACAAGGTTTGTCGGCCCCGGTGCAGCGGATGGTCTTCCTCTGTACTTGATGACCAGCCCCGAATACCACATGAAACGTCTACTTGCTGCGGGCAGTGGCTCCATTTATCAGATGGGAAAAAGTTTCCGCAATGAAGAAGCAGGGCGCCATCATAATCCTGAGTTCACTATGTTGGAATGGTATCGTCCACATTATGATATGTACCGCTTGATGAATGAAGTGGATGATCTGTTACAGCAAATTCTGGATTGCGAAAGTGCCGAATCCCTTTCTTATCAGCAGGCTTTTATTCGTTACCTGGATATTGACCCCCTGACGGCGAGCAAAGAAAAACTGCGTGAAGTAGCGGCAAAACTCGATCTCAGCAATATTGCTGATCGTGAAGAAGACAGGGATACCTTACTGCAACTGCTTTTTACCATGGGTGTTGAAACACATATTGGTATTGAAAAGCCGACATTTATTTATCATTTCCCTGCCTCTCAGGCCGCACTGGCAGAGATCAGTAAAGAAGATCATCGTGTTGCTCAGCGCTTTGAAGTGTATTTCAAGGGCATGGAACTGGCGAATGGTTTCCGTGAACTGACAGACAGCAAAGAACAGCGTCTGCGCTTCGAACAGGATAATCGTAAACGTGAATCAATGGGGCTACCTGTACAGCCGATAGATGAGTATCTGCTTGAAGCTCTGGCTCATGGTATGCCGGAATGTGCCGGTGTGGCATTGGGGGTTGATCGCCTGATTATGCTGGCTCTGGGCGCGGAGCGAATCAGTGAGGTTATAGCCTTTCCGGTAGGCATTTCCTGATTTAATACCCCGCCACTTGCGGCGGGGTATTAAATGAATAAAAGGTCGATTACTTATGTTCGTGATGTTCTTCGAGGAATTTCACCGCTAAATCAGGGAAATCGGTGAATGCACCATCGACATTGGCTTTATCGAAGACGATATCAAACAATTGATTTCCGCTGGTGGCATATTTTGGCAACTGGTCAATGCGGATAGTATACGGATGTACCACCATATGGCTGGCGTGAGCTTCTTTCACCATACCGGTTAATTTAATGTTGTTTGGTGTAGAGTCATTGGCGACCAGCATGTGGTAATCCGGGCCAATACCATCAGCATATTTTGCCACTTCTTTCATGGCACCCGGTTTAAACATCCAGTCATAACTGTAGTTATGCCATGTTCCATCGGCTTTCTGTTCGTAGGTTTCATTCCAGTCGGTGTAAGCAATCAGTTGCACCAGTTTCAGATCCATCCCCAATTTGGGTTCCAGATCATTTTTAATACGTTTCAACTCATTGGCATCAAAACATTGCAGATAAACTTTATCGCTCTTTTTGGTGTAACCATATTGTTTCAGCACTTCCAACACTTTTGCGGTGATGTCTTTGCCTTCCTGACGATGGAACCACGGTGCTTTAATCTCAGGATAGATACCGACATTCTTTCCGGTGGATTTGTTCATACCCTGAATAAATTCCAGCTCTTCCTGAAAAGTGTGGATGCGAAAATCTGATTTTCCCATTGGAAAACGACCGGGATAGCTTTGTACTTTTTTGCCATCCTTGATATCAAACCCTTCAGTAAATTTCAGTGACTTAATTTCTGGCAGGGTAAAGTCAATGGCATAGTAACGACCATCAGCGCGTGCTCGGTTTGGAAAACGCTCAGCGACATCAGTGACGCGATCAAGATAATGGTCATGCAGAACGACCAGTTCATTATCCTTAGTCATCACCAGATCTTGTTCAAGATAATCTGCACCCTGAGCAAAAGCCATCGCTTTGGCAGGAAGGGTATGTTCAGGCAGGTAGCCGCTTGCTCCTCGATGCGCGATAACAATTTTATCCGCTGCATGCGCAATACCTGACATCGATGAAGCTAACAGAAGACCGGCCATAATTGTTTTAACAGGGGTGTGCATTGGGGTTCTCCACTTGTGGTAATGAAGGTGTTCGTTGGTGACTAAATGGGTTTTTATATAAAGTTATTGATTGAATATTAGATGAAATGCTGTGCTGTATATTATCGTCGCCACAGTAGAACAAAATGGTATTGTGGCGACTTTTACATAATTCTGCCTGAAGCGGCAATTCACTCAATAAATAGCTGGTTAGCTATTATGTACTATTTCCTGTTTAGCCATTTCTTGTTTATGTTTCTTTTCACTTATCATTACTATTATCAATAAGATAACAGATATGATACTACCGCCAATCAGGAGATAGAAGGCGCCATTCCAACCTAAGCGGTCAACAGCATAGCCAATGGCGATATTGCCGATAACAGAACCACCCAGGTAACCAAATAAACCAGTAAAGCCTGCAGCAGTACCTGCCGCTTTTTTAGGTGCTAGTTCAAGGGCGTGTAAGCCGATAAGCATTACAGGGCCGTAAATTAGAAATCCGATAATGATCATGCAGGCCATATCAATACCAGGATTACCTGCTGGATTCAGCCAGTATACGATTGTTGCAATGGTAACAAGTATCATAAAGAATATTCCCGTAGCACCACGGTTACCTTTAAAGATTTTGTCAGACATCCAACCACACAGTAGCGTACCAGGAATACCCGCATATTCGTAGAAAGCATAAGCCCAGGAAGATTTATCCATAGTAAAATGTTTCGCTGCTTGCAAATAGGCGGGAGACCAGTCGAGGATACCGTAGCGCAACAGATACACAAACACGTTGGCAAATGCGATCATCCATAACAATTTGTTCGGGAGAACGTATTGTAAAAAGATCTGTTTTGCTGTTAGTTCGTTTTCATCTTTTTTCGTATAGTCAGTCGAATAATCGTTTTTGTACTCTTCAATTGGTGGTAAGCCACAAGATTGAGGGGTGTCACGCATTAGGAAATAAACCACGATTGCCATAATAATTGCGGCAAAAGCGGGTAGGTAGAATACGCTTTTCCAGTCACCGAACCAGTACATACCTAGTATTAATAATAGAGCAGGAACAGCACCACCTACGTTATGAGCACAATTCCAGACAGATACGATCTTGCCTCGCTCTTTTTGTGACCACCAGTGAACCATGGTACGACCGCAAGGAGGCCATCCCATACCCTGAAACCAGCCACAGATAAACAGTAGGCAATACATGATGAGTACGCTGGAAGTTGCCCAAGGGACAAAGCCCATAAACAACATCACTGCGCCGGAAAGGATTAACCCTACAGGTAAAAAGACACGCGGATTGGAGCGGTCTGATATAGAACCCATCAGGAATTTTGAGATGCCATATGCAAGTGAAACAGCGGATGCAGCGAAGCTAAGCTCAAGATAGGTATAACCTTCTTTATATAAGTCTGGATATGCTAATGCAAAATTCTTCCTTACAAAATAATAAGCAGCATAGCCAAAGAAAATCCCCATAAAAATTTGCCAGCGCAAGCGACGATAGAGTGGATCTATTTCTTGCGCAGGCAGCCGGGCTTTGTGAGGCGCCGGTCTGAATATACTTAACATGTTTGTCTCCACATGACTTTTAGTATGAGCGAATCACCACTGTTTAGTAGTGACCAGCAGTAAACGAAAGTTTCAATTTATTTTTTTCTATATCGAAAGAAAGAATAGCTAAAACAGACTTATATATCTGTGAAGTATCGCTAACATATGGATATAATTTCGTAAAGACCACAATTTTGAGCGATTTATGGCTCTTTTGAAATAAGTTTTATTTTAATTATCGTGATTTATGTCACAATTAAGAATGTTTATCGGTTATTTCTGAGCGTATTCCATTCGTTTATTTTCTTTTTGTCATAAAGGACTATTATTATTGTGGGAATATATTCGCCGTTTTAATCATACGAATCTTATTTAAACAAATATAAGATTATCTAAACATATAGTGATGAATGAAAACGTGATATTTCTTGTCTGTTTTCTT
>NZ_CAWQMW010000185.1:0-18356 GCF_963895965.1 Xenorhabdus sp. PB30.3
GCTGTGATGCAAACGGTTATCCGCTGGATGCTCACTCACACTGGCACCAATAACCGCCTGAAATTGATTCAAGAGGAAAGTGAAATGAAAGGCATGATGACGGGGGAAATCATCACGGGGAGGGCGGGTAAAAAGTGCCGGGCAAGCCCTCAAAGACCGCCGCCGTCCCGCAAAAATAACGCTAACACAGTTTTTTAACAAAAAAAGACCCTCAACCGCTTGACATTGAAAGGAGGCTGACAATGACAAAGCGTACGCGTTCTGACAGCCTCAAAGGCAAAATGCAGGCGATTGTCAACGCTTTTCAGGACACCATTGAACCCCCGGCGCACGCCGGTTTAATGCCGGAGGCCATTGATTTCTATAACGACAATATCCGCACCAAGGCCCTCCATTTATGGACCCCGTCCGATCTGATCGAGGCGGTCAGTCTGGCCAATAACCAGTATGCCCTGATGGCTGTCAGTCACTACCTGCGTCAGCTGGAATCGGATTATTCGGACGGGCGCGACGAGAAGGCCATCAAAGAAAACCGCAAGTACAAACTGGAGTTAACCCGCGTGATTATCGCCCAGCGTTCCGGTCTGCAAATCCACTCACGCGCCACGAACGGTGAAAGCCGTGATCAGCGCAACAAGAATCAGAATGATGCCGAAGCGCGCGCCCTGTTAGGGGAGGTTGAGGGTGATGAGTTACTGGCTTCACCGTGGCATTAAGGAGAGGGCATGGTCAGTCAGTTATCACGGGGTGAAAAGGTGATCGCGTTTATTGAGCGCTTTTGCTTTGTCCCCGAGGGCGCGCTGTTCGGGAAACCGCTCAGACTGGAGACGTTTCAGCAAAAGTTTATCCGGGAGATTTACGATAACCCCAGCGGGACGCGCACGGCCTATTTATCGATTGCCCGCAAGAACGGCAAGACCGGCCTCATTGCCGGTATATTACTGGCCCATCTGGTGGGGCCGGAAGCGGTGCAGAACTCCCAAATCGTCAGCGGGGCCATGAGCCGTGAACAGGCGGCGATTGTGTTCAGTCTGGCGGTCAAGATGATTAACCTGAACCCCCGGTTACAGTCCCTGATCCACATTGTGCCCAGCGGTAAGCGGCTGATTGGCAAACCCTGTAATGTTGAATACAAAGCCCTGTCTGCCGATGGTAAAACAACACACGGGCTTTCCCCGGTACTGGCGATACTGGATGAGGTCGGGCAGGTCAGAGGCCCGCAGAACGATTTCATTGATGCCATTACGACCTCACAGGGCGCGCATAAACGTCCGTTACTGGTGGCGATTAGTACGCAAGCGCCCACGGATGCGGATTTACTCAGTCTCTGGCTGGATGATGCGGCGAATTCTAACGATCCAAAAATCGTGTCACATGTCCACTCTGCACCCATGGACTTGGCCATTACCGACCCTGACGCATGGAAAGCGGCCAACCCAGCGTTGGGTATCTTTCTGTCACTGGAAGAAGTTGAGGGGCAGGCCAAGCGGGCGGCGCGAATGCCATCGGAAGAGAACCGGTTCCGGAATCTGGTGTTAAATCAACGGGTATCACTGGTGTCGCCGTTTATTTCACGCAATACGTGGATGGAGTGTGCCGGCGAACTGGAACCCATCGTGGGCAAATGTTACGCCGGGCTGGACTTATCGGCAGCAAAAGACCTGACAGCGCTGGTGATTATCGGTCAGTCCGCGTCGGGCAAATGGAATGTTCACCCGTTTTTCTGGACACCGGATAAGACACTGCTGGACAGGGCGAAAACGGATCGCGTGCCTTACGACGTGTGGAAGAAGCAGGGTTTTCTGCGTACCACCCCGGGCGCTACGGTGGATTATGAATACATCGTGAAAGAACTGATTGAAATTACCGATAAATTTGATATCGAGGTGCTGCATTTTGACCGATGGCGCATTGACATTTTTAAGAAAGAAGCCAGGCGGGTTGGGCTGTCCCTGAAAATGGCACAGTTCGGGCAGGGCTATAAGGACATGTCCCCGGCCATGGACAAAACGGAGCAGTTATTACTGGAAGGCCAGATAAATCACGCCAACCATCCTGTCTTGACCATGTGTGCCGCAAACGCGGTGGTTGAGCAGGACGCCGCCGGCAACCGGAAGCTGGCAAAAGACAAATCCACCGGTCGCATGGATGGCATGATCGCCTTAGTGATGGCCGCCGGGGCACTGAATCACGCGAAAAGTACCGCCGGTCTCGATGCCTTCCTCAGAAACCCAATCATGGCAGGGGTATAAATGACGAAAAAAATAGGAAAAATCAAAAGTGCCCTCCTGAATTGGATGGGGGTACCGATAGGGCTGTTGGACGGTGCGTTCTGGCAGGAATGGATCGGGACCAGCAGCAGCGGCAAGACGGTCAACGCGGATAATGCCCTGCAATTGTCCACGGTCTGGGCGTGTGTCCGGTTACTGAGTGAAACAGTGTCAACCCTCCCGCTCAAGATATACCACTCAAAGGATGATGGCTCGCGCGAACTGGCGAAAAACCACCCCGTTTATCCGGTGCTGTGTCACCGGCCGAATCTGGAGATGACACAATCCCGGTTTATGTTAACCGTGGTCGCCAGTCTCTGCCTGCGCGGCAATGCGTTCATTGAAAAGAAGTTCATTGGTCACAAACTGGTGGCCCTGCTCCCGTTGCTCCCGCAAAACATGACGGTCAAGCGCTTGCCGAGCGGGGAGATTGAATACACCTACGCCGATACCACCGGCAAAAATCCGGAGGAGCGCCGGGTTATTCCGGCCAAGCACATGATGCATATCCGGGGGTTTGGGGTCGACGGACTGAGCGGACTCATTCCGGTTAAAACCGGGCGGGATGTGATTGGGGCAGCGCTGTCCACGGATGAGGCGGCGGCCAAAGTCTTTGAGCATGGGCTGCAAAGCTCGGGTTTCATCTCGGCGAGAACGGATCTTACCGAAGAACAAACTCAGCTTATTCAAAAACATATCACCACTTTCACCGGGTCAAAAAACGCCGGAAAAATGATGGTACTGCCGGCGGATCTGACCTATCAGAACATTACCATGAACCCGGAAGCCGCCCAGCTGTTACAGAGCCGCGCCTACAGCGTGGAAGAAATTTGCCGCTGGTTCCGGGTGCCGCCCGTGATGGTCGGTCACGCCACAAAGCAATCCAGCTGGGCCTCCTCACTGGAGGGCATGAATATGCAGTTTCTGACGCACACCCTCAGGCCATTACTGGTCAATATTGAACAGGAGATCTCGCGTTGCCTGCTGGATTCCGACAGTGATTATTACGCGGAATTCAATGTGGAAGGGCTGCTGCGGGCCGATAGCCGGGGCCGGGCCTCTTATTATGCCACCGCATTGCAAAACGCCTGGATGAGCCGCAATGAGGTCAGGCGTAAAGAGAATTTACCCCCGATTGAAGGCGGTGACGTCTTCACCGTGCAACTGAACCTGACCCCGATAGATCTGCTCGGGGAAGACCCCGAACCAAAACCGCGACCGGAGGACAACCGTAATGATGATTAAACACAAAATGCCCGCCGCCCCCGAGGGCAGGCCGTTGAAGGCGGCTTTCCACGATGTGAGACCTTTAGCCCTCGACAAATGGAACAGCGGTATTAAGGCCGCGAACACGGATAACACCCTGTCTATGCTTGACGTGATTGGAGAGAGTTTCTGGGATGAAGGGATCACCGCGAAACGAGTCGCCGGGGCGCTGCGGGCGATAGGTAACCAAGACGTCATCGTCAATATCAACAGTCCGGGCGGGGATGTGTTTGAGGGGATCGCCATTTATAACCTGCTGCGCAACCATGGTGGGAAAGTCACGGTGAATGTGCTGGGACTCGCGGCCTCCGCCGCCTCCATTATTGCGATGGCGGGCGATGAAATCAGGATGGGGCACGGCGCATTTCTCATGATCCATAACGCATGGACGTGTTGTTGTGGCAATAAAAATGACCTGCTGGCGGTAGCGGCCGCACTGAAACCGTTTGATGACGCACTGGTCGATATCTATGCCACCCGGACCGGTATCGACAAAGACACCCTTGTCCGCATGATGGACGATGAAACGTTCATTAACCATACCGATGCGCTCACACAAGGGTTTGCGGATGGGATGTTAACCGCGGATGTGGTTGATGACGGCAACGACAGTCCGCAGGCCGCCATGCGTAAACTGGATGCGTTACTGGCGAAATCTCATGTCCCCCGCGCGGAACGCAGAAAACTGTTCAATGCGTTAAATGGGCGTATGCCGGGCGCGACGACCCACAATAACGGTACGCCGGGCGCTGCCGATGACCTCAACGACGCAGCTTTAGCCAAACTGGCGACCGCTGTTAATAACTTTACTCCCAACTCACGATAATGCGGGATCTCACCATGTCTAATACGATTGAAATGTTACAAAACCTGTCCGCTAAAATTGAAGCGGCCAATAGTCAGTTCAATGCGAAAGCCGAAGAAGCCCTGAACGAAGCGAAGAAAGTCGGTGGTCTGTCCACGGAAACCAAAGCGTCCGTTGACAAGATGGCAGCGGAACTGAATACCCTGCGGGAAGCGGAAAAATCCCTCAAAGCTGAGCTGGGTGAACTGCAACAGCATGTGGCGCAAATGCCCCTGCAAAATGCGGTACACGTTGCACAGACATTAGGCCAGCAAGTGATTTCCGCGGAGCTGATGAAGGAAGTTAACGGCAATATCTCTGCCAACCGCCGTCTTAGCGTGCCGGTGCAGGCCGCCCTGACGACCCCGAAACTGCCGGATCGCGTTATCGAGCCGCACCGATTGCCTGACATTGACGTCAAACCCAAGCACCGTCTGTTTATTCGCGATTTAATCGCCGGGGGGACCACCACGTCGAACGCGATTTTCTGGGTGCAACAAACCGGTTTCACCAATAAAGCGGCGGCGGTCCCGGAAGGCACGGCAAAGCCTTACAGTGATATCACCTTCGCCACGCAAATTACCCCGGTGGCAACACTGGCGCACATGTTCAAGGCGTCCAAGCAGGTGCTGGACGATTTCGGTCAGTTAAAATCGCTGATTGACAGTGAAATGCGTTACGGCCTGAAATTTGTGGAAGAGCAGCAGATCCTGTTCGGTGACGGGGCGAACGGCAATATCAAAGGCATTGTGCCGCAGGCCAGTCAGTACAAGGCGGAAATCAAGGTGGAGAAAGCGACCGCCATTGATGATATCCGGCTGGCGATGTTGCAGGCGCAATTAGCGTTGCTGCCCCCGTCGGCGATTGTGACCCACTTTGTTGACTGGGCGACAGTGGAGCTGATTAAGGACAGTCTCGGGCGTTATTTGTTGTCCAATCCGCAAGGCTATACCACCCCGACGTTATGGGGTCTGCCGGTGATTGCGACAGATGTCGCGGCCTTCCGGGGTAAGTTTCTGGTCGGTGCGTTTGATTCTGCCGCTCAGATTTTTGACCGGGAACAAATGAACGTCGTTATCTCCAGTGAGAACGAAGACGACTTCGGCAAGAACATGATCTCCATTCGTTGTGAAGAGCGTCTGGCACTGGCCGTCAAACGCCCGGAAGCCTTTATTTACGGTGATTTTATCGCTTCGGTAGCCCCCAAAGGTTAATCACATGACTCACGGCGGTCACTGGCCGCCTTTTTGATGACAGGTGACGGATGATACCCCTTTCCATGATTAAAGATCATTGCCGGCTGGATTCATCACAGGATGATGCCTTGCTCGAGCAATACGAAAACGCCGCCATTCACTATGCCCTGAACTATACCGACAGAAAAACGCTGCATATTCCGCAGGGGTTATCCCCGGAACCCGCAACAGAAAAGACCGCGCCGCCGGAGTCCATTGATGATAACGCTTTGGTCTTAAACGAGGCGGTGATTCAGGCCCTGTTGCTGCTTATCGGCCATTGGTATGAGAACCGGACCGCCGTGGTGGTAGGACAGTCGGCGGCAACCCTTCCGTTTGCCGTTAAGTCACTGCTGCAACCCTATAAACGCTACCGTCTGTGAGGTGCTTATGGATATCGGCCGACTTCGCCATCGGATAGAGATTCAGGCTATCCGGGCTAACCAGACCCCCGCCGGTAGCGTCATCAAAGAGCGTTATACCGTGGCGACCGTCTGGGCAGAGGCCAGGTTCATCAGCGGGCGTGAACTGGTGGCCTCTAAAGCAGTACTGTCTGAAAGCCTTGTCCGGTTCTGGATACGTTAAATAATCATGGATCTTCGTCAGCTTGCGTTAACCCCCCGCCTGGGCTTTCGCACCAAAACCGTGACCGTGCAAGAGTGGCATCACGCCACGGTTATCCTGCGGGAACCCTCTGCCGCCGCATGGGTCGCATGGAATGAGATCATGCAGCCGGAAACCGACGAGGAGGAGGTGCCCCTGTCGGTCGCAGAGAAGGTATTGCGTAATACCCGTGCTGATGTCGCGCTCTTTATTGATGTGTTGTGTGATGAACAGGGTGTACCGGTTTTCACCCCGGACGATACCGAGGCGGTGATGAAAATCTATGCCCCGGCGCATGCCCGTCTGTTGCATCAGGCACTCAGTCTGGTGACGGACACTGATGATGCGGAAAAAAAGTCCGATCCCCGTTAACCCGCTTTATGCTGACGCTCGCCCTGCGACTGGGCAAAACCCTGTCTGCGTTGCAGCGTGAGCTGAGTGCCAGCGAGCTGATGCTGTGGCTGGCGTATGATCGTCTCAGTCCCCTCAGTGACCAGCGCGGGGATATTCAGGCCGCCCAGATTGCGGCCGCTGTGTATCAGTCGCAGGGCGTCAAAGTCAGTCTGGATGAGGCGTTGCTGCAATGGGGAAATCAAGACGACGCGCAGCAGGATGACCTCGAACACTTCTTTGCTCATCTCGCATAGGAAATACTGTGGCAAAACTCCGCGAACTTATCATTAAAATATCGGCAAATTCCAGCTCATACCAGAGTGAAATTGCCAAAGCCGCCCGTCTGGGGGAAAACTATCACCGGGTGATGGAAGGCGGTAACCGCCGTGCCGCCGCCAGAAGCAGCAGTGCCGCCCTGCGTGATCTGAATCATCAGCTGGTTTCCGTCAAAGCGTCTGCGATGGGCCTGACCGGGGCGTTTGCGGGCATTTTTGCCACCAGTAAATTAGTGGAAACGGCGGATAAATGGACCAACCTGAATTCAAGGTTAAAACTGGCGACACAATCCAGTCTGGATCTGGCGGAAAGCCAGCGAATGCTGATGGCAATGAGCCAGAAAACCGGCACCTCTTTTGAAGCTAACGCGACCGTCTTCGCCCGTGCCGCCACGCCCATGCGGGCGTTAGGTTATGCCACGAAAGATATTGTCGGTATGACCGAGACCCTGTCTGCCGGGTTAAGGGTGTCGGGGGCCTCTGCGTCAGAAGCCAGCTCCGTGCTTATTCAGTTCTCACAGGCCATGTCCTCCGGTGTCCTGCGGGGGGAAGAATTTAATGCCATGGCAGAGAACGGCGGGCGTATCCTTCAGGCCTTGGCGGATGGTCTCGGGGTCTCCAGAACGAAAATGAAAGCCATGGCGGATGGCGGTCTGCTGACCATGGATAAAGTCATTCCGGCCTTATTGAGTCAGCTAGGTAAGTTAAGAGCCGAAAGTGAATCCATGGGGGCCACGGTTGAGAAATCGTTAACCCGTGTGCAGAACTCCTTCATGGAATGGGTGGGGGACGTTAACAAGGCCACCGGGACAACACGTGTGCTTGCCGGCACGCTGGATGATCTGTCCAAAAATATCAACAATGTCGCCGCCGCCGGGATGGTCATAGCGGGCTTGTTCGGGGCGAAAGCCATCGGTAACCGGCTAACGGCGATTCAGGCTTCAACCGCGGCGTTAATCCAGAATTCCCGGGCCGAAATCAATAACGCTGATCAGGCTTACCGTAATGCGCAGGTTCAGGTGGCGAATGCCAGAGCAACGGAGCTTCAGGCCCAGCGCAATGTCTTAGCGGCACGCTCAAGATTACTGCAAACCACCAACGATCAGCAATTTACCGCCGCCCAGTTGAGATTAAACCGGGCGATAGAGGCAGAGGCAAAAGCGCATGCAGTGGTCACTCAGAGTATTGCCGCCAGAACCGCCGCGCAGTCAAGGCTGAATGCCGTCACCTCACTGGGTCAACGGATGGGGGGCGCGCTGCTGGGTGCGGTAGGCGGTATTCCCGGTGCATTGATACTGGCTGCCGGTGCCGCTTATATGTTGTATCAGAATCAGAAACAAGCCAAGGAAGAGGCACGAGAATACGCGAACACTATAGATGTCATCAAGAATAAACTTGAAGGGCTATCACTCATTCAATTAAGCGATGAGACCAAAAAGATCAAAGATGTCATTGAGGTGGTTAAAAATGACTTGGAGAGTTTAAAGGCAGACCTTGAAGTTAAGGTATCGCAATTAAAAGATGCTAAATCCTTAGCGAATTCACCCACTCTGGCGGCTCGATGGAAGCAAAGTCCCGAATTCTTCAAAAAATCCGCAGTGAATCTGGAACAGGATATTCTCATTTTAAAGGAGAAAATAAACGAAAAGGAAGCAAAAAGCATCGAATTAAATGAAACGCTAGTTTCTTTGCAAGAGAAATTCAAGTCGAAAGCAGTAGAAAGCGCTGAGAAAGAAAAATCGTTGCTGCAATAAGCGAGGCTAGAAGAACGGGTAATGTCACAATAGCGCTACAGAATCAGAAGCTTGAATATACCGTCGAGATAATGGAGCGGCTTAAGCGGGCGGCTATTGATGTCTCCGGGCTTCATATTCCCGTCCCCGAGGTGAAATTTGAACCCAATGATAAATTAAAAGCACTTTTAGCCGACCAGGAAAGGGAAATTGATCTCTCCAGAAGAAAGGGACTGGACAAGGCTCAGCGTGAGGCACACTACAAGGCTATTGATGCGGGACTCAACCCGAATGACCGGCAGCAGAAGCCCTACGTGGATCGGATGGTTAACAATGCCACCCAGATATATCAGAACACCGAGGCGATGCGGAAACAGGACGAAGCCGCTCGGGAAGCCCGGAATGCCGCAGAAAGAGCCACTCAGAAAGCCGCCAGAGCGGCGGAAGATTACGCCCAAAAAGTGGCGGAACTGAACACCCAGTTAGCCACAGAAGCGGTTCGTTATCAGGACGGTAATACCGCCGCTGAGCGGTTTGCGGCAGCTCAGGGTAACGTGACGAAGTTCACGCAGGCGCAAAACACCCAGCTCAATCTGTTAAACCAGAAACTGGAAGAAGCCAAGCAGCGCTATCAGGATTTGCAGGCAGCCATTGAAGCCGATCCGTTCCGCCATACTGCCAAAAGAACTCAGGAAGCCACTGAACAACTCCAGCGGCAGAAGGCCAATGGTCAGATTGAATCCCCCGCTGAGTACACTTACCGAAAAAGTGAAATCTGGAAAGACGATGTGAGAGGCAAGGCGGAGGCCAGCCAACAATATGCGGTTTCTGCGAAAAATGACCTGCTGGGTGATGTTGATCCGATTCAGGATATTGAGAACCAGCTGGAACGCAAAAAAGCCCTTTATCAGACCTATGCCGACGCCGAAGTTATCTCTCAGCAACGCAAAGGTGAACTGATTCTTGCTGCCGAACGCGATACGGACAGTAAACGGATTGAAGCCGCCAAACAGGTCTTTGCGAGTCAGGGTGAGTTACAATCACTTGCCGTCACGATGTTTGAGACCACGCAGGAGCGGATGGGGAACATGATCACCGGCCTGCTGACCGGGAGTAAATCCCTGCGGGAAGGGATGTCGGAGCTGTTCGCGTCACTGGCGCAGGATGTGGTGAAAAGTCTGGTCAAAATGGCGGCACAAGCCTTGATCACCAATACCATTATGAAAGGGATGGGGTCAATGGGTGGCGGCGGTATGTTCAGTGGCTTTGCGTCGATGTTCACCCAGAATGCCAAAGGCGGCGTTTATACCTCGGCCAACCTGAGTCAGTACAGTGGGCAAATTGTTAATAGCCCGACGCTGTTTGCTTTTGCTAAGGGTGCAGGTCTGATGGGGGAGGCCGGACCGGAAGCGATTATGCCGCTGGCCCGCACCAGTAATGGCAGTCTCGGGGTCAGGTTAGTCGGACAAAACCTGAATACCGCCGGGGCGGCCCCTCAGGTCTATATCACTATCAACAATGAACAAACCACTCAAACGACCTCACCGGGCTGGGAGCAGTTCGGTAGCGAGATCGGGCGTTTTGTCGAACAACGTTACCGGGAATTGATGAACCGGGATTTAGGTCAGGGTGGTGTACTTAACCGAGCTATCAGAGGAGGCCGATAATGGCATTGGAAGAATTTACCTATATTCCGCGCGTGAATCCGATAGGGGATATCACGCAACGGGTGCGCACGGTGCAGTTTGGTGACGGGTACACACAACGCAGTGGTAGTGGACTGAATAACGAGCATCAAAGCTGGACCGTCAGTTTTGTGGGCAATCTGGGTTACATTGAAGAAATCCGGCAATTTCTGATACGTCATGCCGGGTATCGTGCCTTTACATGGCGGAATCCAATGTCAAAATTGGGCTTGTATGTCTGTCAGGGACACCGGGTTACTGCCATGGGCATGAATAGCCGACAGGAACAGATGTATCAGCTGTCTGCTGCCTTTGAAACCAGCTATCAACCTTAGGAGACGATAATGCCAATGCAAGCCGATCTCCAGCGTCTGGTGGCGGGGAGTAAAGTCTTATTGTTTGCCCTTGATGGTTCGGTTTTTGGTGGGCCAGAGCTGTATTTTCACAGTCACCCCATTCCCTATACCCAGACCGAGCTGACTGACACTGATAAACTGCCGGTGAAGTCCCTCTGGTGGCAAGGCAGAGAATATAAGCCGTGGCCGGTTGAAATTAAGGGACTGGAGATTCAGAGTGATGGCAGTACCGCTTCTCCCGCGTTAAAGGTCGCTAATCTGGACGGCACGATCAGCGCCCTGTGTCTGGCTTATCAGAATATGGTGCAGGCGCGTATCACTATTCATATGACCTTTGCGCATTATCTGGATGCCCGCAATTTCCCCGAAGGCAATCCCGAGGCTGACCCGACACAGGAAAAAGTAGACGTTTTTTACATCGACAGCAAGACGCACGAGGATAATGAAAGCGTCCAGTTTGCCCTGTCTTCTCCGGCAGATTTGCAGGGGATTCAGATCCCCACACGTCAAATCCATAGCCTGTGTACAGGGTGTATGCGCGGCCTGTATCGCAAATCCCCCTGTCACTACACGGGAACGCGCTATTTTGATGAAGAGGGTAACTCAACGGATGATCCGTCAAAGGATGTATGCGGTGGCCTGATGAATGATTGCAAACTGCGGTTCGGTGAAAATGCGCAATTGCCGTTTGGTGGCTTTCCCGGCTCTGCGTTATTGAGGCGTTAATATGGAAATACTGCGCCCGCACATTATCAGTAGCATCCTAGAACACGCCAAAGCCGACTACCCGAATGAATGCTGCGGACTGGTCATTCAGAACAGTCGCAAGCAACAATATATCCCCTGCCGTAATACCGCCTCAGTCCCAACAGAGCAATTCAGTCTTCACCCGGAAGATTACGCAATTGCCGAAGATGCCGGAACCATAGTGGCAATAGTCCACAGTCACCCGGACGCAACCACCCAGCCCAGTCAGTTAGACATTGCTCAGTGTGACCTGTCACAACTCCCGTGGGTGATCGTCTCATGGCCGGAAGGGGATATCCGTACGCTGATGCCCTCGGCGGGGATTAAGCCTTTGCTGGAACGACCGTTTGTCCACGGTATATGGGACTGTTACGCCATTGTCCGTGACTGGTATCGGCTGGAACGCAACATTGAACTGCCCGATTTTGTCCGTACGGATGGGTGGTGGTACCGGGGCGAAAATCTCTATATGCAGTACTACGCCTCGGCGGGGTTTGTTGAGTGCAGCGGGGAATTACAGGTCGGTGATGTGATCATCATGCAGGTGCAGGCCCGTGAACCCAATCATGCGGGGGTGTATCTCGGTGAGGGCCTGATGCTGCACCATATGTACGGGCAACTCAGCAACCGCGTGTCTTACAGTGGCTACTGGCAGGAACGCACGGTGAAAATCGTCAGATATCAGGGGGAATGATGGAAACGATACGCACAATACGCTTATACGGCCCACTCGGTACGCAGTTTGGGCGCGAATATCAACTGGCCGTATCCTCTTCAATTGAGGCTGTCCGGGCCTTGTCTGTGCTGGTTGATGGCTTTGAAAAATACCTGTTAACTGCCAGAGAGCGCGGGTTAACCTTTGCCGTGTTTATCGGCAAGCGCAATATCAGTCAGGATGAACTGGCCTTTTCCGGGGAAGGGGATATTCGGATTGTCCCGGTGATCATTGGCAGTAAAAAAGCCGGGGTATTCCAGACGATACTCGGCGCAGTCATGGTCGTTGCGGGGGCGTTCTTGTGGTACACGCCCTATGGTGTGCCGATGGTGATGTCCGGTGTAGGTATGATGCTGGGCGGGGTGGTGCAGATGCTCTCCCCGATGCCGGGCGGACTGGCGCGACGGGAAGACCCCGATAATAAACCCAGCTATGCGTTTGGTGGCCCGGTCAACTCCATCGCGCAGGGTAACCCGGTGCCGATTGGTTACGGTCAACGCCGTATCGGGGGTGCCATTATCTCCGCGGGGATTTACGCCGAAGATCAGCAATAACGCTTCACAATGTTCAGTCAGGTCGCGCAAGCGGCTTTTTTTACGGGTGAAATATGGAACAGCATCGAATTCAGGGTAGTAAAGGCGGCAGTGACAGCCCACGTACCCCGGTCGAATCGCCGGATTCGCTACAGTCTACCTCGTATGCCAAAATCTTACTGGCGCTGGGGGAAGGGGAATTCGCCGGTGGATTGGATGGGACCAATATCTTTCTGGATAACACGCCGATCATCGGGCCGGACGGTAAGCCTAACTTTGAGGGGGTAAAGTGGGAATTTCGTCACGGGACCCCGCATCAGGACTATATCAAAGGAATGCCAGCGGTCGAGAATGAATTAAGGGTGGGTACTGAATTGATAGAAACATGGGTGAAGTCAGTGACTAACACTCAGCTTTCTGCGGTGCGCATCCGGCTTACATGGGGACCATTACAACAACAGAAAGAAGATAATGGCGATATGGTCGGGTATGTCATTGACTATGCGATAGATATCTCAACAGATGGCGGGGCCTATCAGGAGGTACTTAAAACAGCAGAGGACGGTAAAACAACCACTCAGTATCCTCGATCACATCGTATTGATTTGCCTAAAGCGCACTCCGGTTGGCTGGTGCGCGTTCGTCGACTCACCCCAAAGCAGAATTCGGGACGTATTTTTGATTCTATGGTCGTTGAGGCTATCACTGAGGTTATCGATGCGAAGCTGAGTTACCCCGAAACAGCTTTACTGTTCGTTCAGTTTGATGCCAAACAGTTTCGTAATATTCCGCAGGTTTCCTGTGAGCCGAAAATGCGCGTCATTCGTGTGCCGGATAATTATAACCCGGAAGCCCGTAGTTATTCCGGCGTGTGGTCAGGACAATTCAAATGGGCGTGGACGGATAATCCGGCATGGGTGCTGTACGACCTGATGATCAACGACCGGTTTAGCATTGGCTCACGGGTGAAAACCGAAAACTTAAGTCTCGCCAAATGGGATTTATACCGGATTGCGCAGTATTGTGATCAGTCCGTGCCGGACGGTAAAGGTGGCACTGAGCCGCGGCATACCTGCAATGTCTATATCCAGTCACAGGAAGAGGCATGGACGGTATTACGGGATATCGCCGGTATCTTCCGGGGCATGACCTACTGGGCCAACAATAACATGAACGTGCTGGCGGATATGCCCCGGGATGTGGATTATCTCTACACCCGCGCCAATGTACGTGATGGTAAGTTTGTCTACAGCAGTGCCAGTGAGAAGACCCATTATTCTACCGCGATGGTCAGCTGGTCAGATCCGCAGAACGGCTATCAGGATGCGGTGGAACCTGTGTTTGACCACCGGTTAATTCGCCGCTTTCAGGTCAAGCAGGCCGATGTGACCGCGATTGGTTGTATCCGTCAGAGTGAAGCGATTCGGCACGGTAAATGGATATTGCACACCAACGAGTATGACCGGATGGTCAGTTTTACCGTGGGGCTGGAGGGCAAAATTCCCTTGCCCGGTTATGTTATCGGAGTAGCCGATGAGATGTTGGCAGGCCGTGTTTTGGGTGGTCGTCTCCATCGTGTAGACGGACGTAATATCACGCTTGACCGGGTGTCGTCGGCGAAAGTGGGGGAACGGCTGATTCTGAACCTCCCTTCGGGTAAAGCCGAGGGCCGCACCATTCAGGCGGTTAACGGGAAGGTGATCACCGTCACGACCGCTTACTCTGAAACGCCGATTGCCGAATCCGTTTGGGCCATTGATGCCACCGATTTAGCCATTCAGCTATTCCGGGTGACCGGCATTAAAGAAGGGGATGACGGTGTTTCGTTTGAAATTACCGCCATTGAGCATAACCCGGATAAATACGCGCACATTGATACCGGCATTCGCATTGACGAACGTCCCATTTCCCTGATTCCGCCCGGCGTACAAACACCACCGAAACATGTCGTTATCAGTAGTGATTCGGTGGTTCATCAGGGCATTGCCATTACCACACTGCGGGTAACGTGGGATGCCGCCGAAAGCGCCATTGCCTATGAAGCCGAATGGCGTCGGGATAATGGTAACTGGATAGCCGCACCGAGAACCTCAACACAGGGCTTTGAAGTACCGAACATCTATGCCGGACGCTATCAGGCCCAGGTACGGGCCATTAATGCTGCGGAAATCTCCAGTCTGTGGGCCAATGCGCCGGAAACGCACCTGAAGGGCAAAGCCGGGGAGCCGCCTGCGCCGCTGGGCTTTAAAGCCACGCCGATTGTGTTTGGTATCCAGTTAGACTGGGGCTTTGCGCCTCATACGGACGATACGCTGAAAACCGAAATCCAGTACAGCCCGACGAGTGACGGCGAGGGACTGATGTTACTGTCCGACATTCCCTACCCACAAAAGACCTATGTGATGCAGGGACTGGCCGCCGGCGTCGCGTTCTATTTCCGTGCCCGACTGGTGGACAAATCCGGTAATCCCTCCCCGTGGACCGACTTTCTGCGGGGCGAATCCTCCACAGATGCGAGCTGGATTACTGACGCCGTCGGTGACCAGCTTATGACAGCCGAGGCCGGAAAGCGGCTACAGGCACAACTGGATTATCAGGCGGAAGCGGACCTGATTAATGGGGTCGCTATTCAACAGAATAGTTTTGAGCTGATGGCAAGGGATGGGGAAAACAAGGCCGAAATCCGGCGACTTGACCGGGTGTTTGCTGACCGTGAAGTTGCCTGGGCGCAATCCATTAAAGAAGTGAAATCCAGCGTCGGAGAGAATCGCTCTTCCATTCAGGAAAACCAGAAATCCATCAATAAATTAGACTTGTCATTTGCAGAGAGCGAACAGCGTGTTCAGGCGCAACTAAAAGATCAGCAGGCGATCATCAGCACCAAAATGCAAGCCGAGTTTAATCAGCCCGGCAATGGTTACGCTATTCATAGCGTGAATATCACTCTTAAGCACAATGGGGTGAAGTATAACGCCGGGGGCATGGTGATTAGTGGTGAGATTAAAAACGGTCAACTGGAATCCTATATTGGGTTTTCTGCGAATAACTTTGCGTTTTATAACCCCGCTAACGGGAAAATGGAGCCGCTTATGGTCGCCAAAAATGGGCAGTTATTTGTACAGGATGCCTTTATTGATGTGGCGAATATTCGCAAGCTGGTTGTCGGGGATGAAATTAAATCCGCTAACTTCGACCCCCGGAACAGAACCGGCTTCAGGCTGGATATGCGCACCGGAGAAATGACCAGTTACGGTCAGGGTTCAGGCGGTTACTGGGTAGAAACCAACAACCTGAAACAGTTGTTTGACAGTCGCGGACGGTTACGTATCCGAATGGGGTTTTGGTAATGGGGATGGGATTAGAGATTTATGACGAGCAGGGGCGGGTGATTATCACCACGAATAACATCATTCCGCGCTTTCTGGGGACACACATGATCCCGCTGAGCAAGTCCGGCAGTCTGTATTTGCCGGGTCTGAGTGAGGGCGGCAATGTCACCGCCCGGTTTTTTTTACGCATGCGGAGTCATCAGGGGTTGCAGGTTCATAAAGCCATTCTGAGTAATGAGTTCACCACGTTCAGCGTCTCCGGCAGCACCTTCCGTTATCAGGTCGATTATGATGAATATCGCTGGGAGCACATGGGGTGCGGGGGCGGTCAGAGCGGCGTTTGGGATGAAATGCAAAACTTTGTCACGATTTGGGCGATTTAAGATGCTGGGATTAGAGTTTTATACCGATAACGGGCTGGTGCAGCTCTCCGATAAAACACCGTCACTGGGCCTTCTCAGAAAGGCCGGGGCGGATGAAAGTAATGTCGGCTGGGATGAGCGTTACTACAACTATGCGGAAGTGTACGGGGCAGGCGGGAAGTATTTCTTTGCGCCTGTCTCACAACTGTCCGTCTGGGGTAACAGCGGGCTGGAAGTCTACAGCGAGCGCGGGGAGCTGATGTTCTCCTCGGCGATGAAACTACTGTCGTTTGTGCGGTATTTTTCTGTCGATATGCCCAACAACCAATACCGACCGTTTGTGCATGTGGGAGAGGCCGGACGGCGTTACGGAGTTATGCTGATAAAATCCCAGTCTCGCCAGCATTATAAAAATGTCCGGTTCTCGCCGGGGGTCGATAATCCGCCTTTTTATGATGATGAATGGGATTATGATGTGTATGTCGAGTCATTCAAGCCCCGGTATGGCAATGGCCGGATTGAACTCGCTTATACCTATGACTATCTGCGTCATGAGGCCAGCCCGAGTAACCCCGGCACATGGCGCGGCCCACCGCCCCTGATGGCAGGCTTTATCGTCGATTTAACCATGATAGAAGGTTAACCCTCTCCGTTTTATTCATCTCAGGAATTCATCACCCCTCGTCGGTATCAACAATTTTAGGCATACGTGCAGCGCCTTTTTCAGTCCAGAGTGTCAGCAATGATGTATGTTTATTAACTGAGTGAATATCTTTCACTTGGTTGACTACCCTCTTAAAAATATGCAGATAACTATTTGATTTAGATGATGATGGAAAAAGCCGCTCCCCCAAAGGGTAGCATTCGCCGTGCTATCCTTTTCTTTTTGTAACTGACTAACTGTCAGTCGCAAATTTTGCGCACCTCTTAAAGAGGTGTACAAATTCTGTGAGTCAGCCAGGCTGACGCTCAAATTGTGAGTAACTATCGGTTACGCTCAAGACCATTTGCGACTGATTAACTGTCAGTTACACCCAAAGTCCGATTATCGGATATTGCCCATGTTTAGGGTGGTTGCGATGGATTTCGTCGACACAAACTAACCCTCTTAAAGAGATGTAGTTCTTGTTCCGGGCAACGAGACAACTGACCCACAAATTGTAGGTCAGTTACGCTATGAGCAGGTTGCATATTTTCAGTGCACTCATTTGTCAGCCAATGAAATAATAATTGCAAAGTGAGAACTCAGCAGCAGGTAGGTATGTTAAACGTGCCGAGTTATTTTTGACCAACCCTCTTTAAGAGGGTAGCCTCTGAGTTTATTTCCATGCCTCAGTTTCAAACGGAAGCGTGACATAGCACTAAACCTGCACCATGCAGGAGATAAGGGATATCAGGGAGTTAAAGGTGGTTTTACGTGAAAAAGGCCACATTAAGCAGCCTTGAATTCAGTGTGTAGATTTATTTCCAGTTGAGCGAGAAAGCCTTAGTTTGTCCTGTTTGTTGCATTTGCTGTAACAAAACACCCAGTTTTTGCGCTTCAGAATGTTGAGAATGAAATTCAACACCATAATCTCCAACACCACAAACTCCAGTATTACCTACTGGGGATGGCTTTCCAAGATTATGAACCATACCGTCAACAGTTACCCAAAGGTCATTATCTTGAAATAATTTTATAACCCTTTGTCGACTTTCTTCATTTGGTTTAACCTCTACATCAAGATAAAACCCTGTAGAATTCCAAAGAAAAGCCCATATTCTGACTATATCAACTATATTGTTTTGTTTTGCGCTTAAAATACCAAAAGGATTCCAATTAGTATTTATTACATATCCCCAAGCGGCTAAATAACTTTTCATAATAGTGGGACACTCGATTTACTTTATCTGAAAGAATCTATTTGCAGATTTTTTCAAGAATTTTTTCACATTACTGAGCAGTTGCCACATATACCGACAACAATGGTTACGTGTGACTGTTTCATGTAACGTGTGCCATAAGTATTC
>NZ_CAWQMW010000186.1:0-18022 GCF_963895965.1 Xenorhabdus sp. PB30.3
TAAAGCTTTGGGGTTTATGATAATGAAAAGATTTATAATGTAAACTATATTTTATTCTGTATAAAGTATATAAATATCAATGGGTTGTAATGGTTCTGGTTCTGTTCAAACAAATGTTTGGTTTTTATATATCAATGCGATAATTATATGTAATTTAAGAAATTATATTATCAAGGCTAAATTACAAGTTACATATTTTGACCAGTCAAATACAGTAGAGTAGTTATTTTTATTATTTTCTATAAAAAATATCGGTTTATTCATTTGGATATATGACTAAAAATAATTCATTTTTTATTTTTATATTTCATATGGTGATGATGAAACATCTTGTGAATGTGATTTTATTAAATGACTTGGTGGTGTTTGTTTTTTGCTCATGTTTATGAAGTGTTTGTATTCTGACTGTAGGGATATGGCAATATGTGAGTGATAATTTGATATTAATTAATCTCACTGAAAATATTGAATTACTATGTTAATGAAAATTTTATGATTGGTGTTTTATGATTATAAAAAACATAGGAATATTATTAATATTATATGTTCCTTTAACAATAGCATCTCCGGTAAATTTTAATGAAAACTTACCTTCATTAACCATGAACGAAGGGATTAATAATTTACAGAATAGCGAAAGAGAGATAAACAGGTTGATTGAAGAAAGGCGGCATCAGGAGATGATTAACCGTTCAAGGCGATATTCTACAAAAGAATCACTCGTAAATCTGAAAGGTGAGAAAAAATGCTTGCCAATTAGTGGGATTTATCTTCAAGGGATATCATTATTATCATCATCGGACTTAAAAACATTAAGTCCAATTTCTAATAGCTGTATTACCAGTAATAATATCAATAGATTAACATCTGAAATTACGAACCTTTATGTCCAGAAAGGATATGTTACAGCCAGAGTAAAATTGGTTCCTCCTGACTATGAGAAAAAATTAGGGATTCATGTTATAGAAGGGTTTATCGAAGATATTAGGGGAGGAAGTCGCTGGGTAAACAGTCAGACTCTTTTTCCTGATCTAAAGAATATGCCATTGAATATACATCAACTTGACCAAGGGCTAGATCAGGCAAATCGTTTACAATCAAATAAAACAACGCTAGATATTTTGCCTGGTACAATTAATGGGGGATCTATTGTTTTTCTGAATAATAAACATAGTTCTCCGTGGAAAGTTTCTTTAACAACAGATAATTATGGGCAGAAAAATACAGGGAAATGGGTAGGAAGAGTAAACACGAGTTTTGATAGCCCGCTGGGGTTATCTGATTTTGTCAGCCTTAGTGGAAGCTCTACTTTGAACAAAGGCCAAAATAAATATAATCGATCTTATATTTTCCTTTATTCATTGCCATATGGAAAGTCAACATTTAGCACATTTTATGTTGGTTCTAAATATCACCATCAAAAAAAATCAAAGTATAGATTGTTAAATAAACATGATTTAAATATACATGGTGATGCCCAACAATCGGGAATTCGTGCTGACTGGGCATTTCGCCGCAATCAGACACAAATAGATACACTGAGAACACAATTTATATATAAAAAAGGGAATAATTATTTAAATGATGAAAAAATCATAGTAAATAGTGAATCTATAAGCCTTGTTTCTCTTAATTTAAATCATTTTCAAATTATTCCAACCGGATTTTTTTCTATTGATATAGGTATTGATAAAGGTGTGCCATGGTTTAATACGCAAACAGTCATGGACAAAAATTTCATTAAAGGATTGATGTCAATAAATTTGCAAAAGAAATTTAGATTATTTGATTCATCTTATTTATTCAATAGTCAGATTAGCATGCAGTATAGCCGTGATCCTTTACCAGCTATGGAGTGTTTCAGTATTACTGATAAAAATAGCATCAGAGGATTTAACGAGAGTTTTTTATGTTCTGACAATGGGTGGTATTTAAGAAATACGCTATCTTATCTGCTTCCTATAGCTATTCCTCAAGGTTATTTAGCTTTAAATATAGGTGGTGATTTAGGGCAAACTAAAATTATTGGGCATAAAAATAAATATGAATGGATAAATGCTGTAGGGATGAGTACTGGATTTTCACTGAGTTATAAACAGTTGTTTGCCGATATTCAAGTAGGCAGTGGGAAAGTTTTGTCTCGGCAGTACGAGAAACTTAATAATCCCATACAGATATTAGTGCGTATTTCTTATGGTTTTTAATTGCAGAACTGCCGCTGTTTCGGTTTGGTCATATTTTTACACACAGTAATAACTAGATGTATAGGAGTAATTAAATGAAAGAAAAAAGGTTTAAATTATCGTCATCTGGTCGGCTTGCTGTATCAGTGGCAATTTTTATGCTTTTTAGCTCAAGTGGTTTTTCCAATGGAATAGTAGCAGGAGGTGATGACTCACACAGACCAGGTGTTACACAATCTAAATCTGGTGCAGATGTCGTTAATATTGTTGCTCCTTCTGAATCTGGATTATCACATAATCAATATGAGGATTTTAATGTTTCTGAAAAAGGGGCAGTTTTTAATAATTCGACAAATGGAGGTGAATCTCAATTAGCTGGAGAATTGCCTGGTAATAGTAATCTGCATGGTAATTCGGCAACGATTATTCTAAATGAGGTAATTAGCCGCAATCCATCTTTACTGTTGGGCAAGCAGGAAATTTTTGGTATGGCTGCAGATTATATATTGGCAAACCCTAACGGTATTACTTGTGATGGGTGTGGGTTCATTAATACTAATCAGTTATCGCTAGTTGTCGGAAACCCATTAGTTGAAAAAGGCACTTTACAGGGATTTAATACCCTCGATAATACAAATTCCCTGAAAATTGGTAAAGGAGGGCTGGTTCATGACTCTATCATAAATCTTTTTTCTCCTAAAATTGATAGCCGTGGCAAAATTAGTACCAGCCAAGATATTAATATCATTACAGGTCTGAATAAAATATCTGCTGATGGTCGAGTATTGGATTCAAAAAAGGCAACGGTGGGTTTACTTGATAGCTATTATTTAGGCAGTATGCAGGCTGGTCGTATCCGGTTATTAAGTACAGATAAAGGGAGTGGTGTTAATTTACAGGGGGAGATGACTGCTGATGATACTATTAATGTTGAGTCTAAAGGCGGATTAAAACTGGAAGGTGCCAGATTAAAAGGAGGTGATCTCACCTTAAAAGGTGAAAATATTACATCTCAGGGTGCTTTGGATGAAGTATCCTTGAAAAAGGAAAAGTCAGAAGGTCATTTTTTTAGCGGAAATAGTGCTAGTAGCGAGCAGAAGTCGCAAGTCCTTCACCGAACCAAATTAGAAGGTAGAAATATTACATTAAATGCCAACAACAATAATGAAATTAAAGGAACAGATATTTTTGGTGAAAATATTGATTTAACCGGTCGTAAACTTGATTTAGACGGTCAAGCCGTTAATCAACATTCGGAGGACTTTCAAGAGCAATGGAAGTTTTTATGGAAGAGTAATAAAAAAAATACTCATGATAAAACTCAACAGGAGGGGAATGATATAAGGGCAGATAATAATATCAAATTAACTTCGACTGGAGAAGATATAAGAATTGATGGGAGCAAGATTGATGCAGGTAATAATCTGTCATTATCATCTAAGCGTAATATCATAATAGATGGCTTGATAGAAACTGAAAAAATGGATAATCAGCAATATCACAGATTAGAGTCTAATTCACTAGATACAGGGCTAAAAGAAAAAGGGCATTTTACTCAAAAACAGATTAGAAGTGAACTAAATGCTGATAATGATCTTGGTATAGAAGCCAATGGTGATATTAAAATTGCAGGTTCTAAGGCGCATGCCGGAAACAACCTTATCATAAAAGCAGGTAAAAAAAATCAGATAATATCTCAATCTTATGGTGATAAAGTTATTGATGATGATAATAGAACTTATTGGGGAGGGATTGCCGGAGGAAAAAATAAAAATAATTATATTGAAAATAAAAAAAATCAATCATCTGATATTACAGCTGATGGACATGTATTGCTTGTAGGAAATGATGGAATTAAAATTACTGGCAGTAATGTT
The DNA here is from genome assembly GCF_963895965.1 of Xenorhabdus sp. PB30.3. NCBI lineage: Bacteria > Pseudomonadati > Pseudomonadota > Gammaproteobacteria > Enterobacterales > Morganellaceae > Xenorhabdus > Xenorhabdus sp. PB30.3. The sequence goes on from NZ_CAWQMW010000186.1 coordinate 4,061, forward strand.
GAAGCTGAAAATGGTGGATACTTTCAATCAAAAAATGGTGATTTACTCATTGATAATGCTGTTAGTTATCATCAAAATATTATTGATGAGCGCCATGGGACTGTTTTTAATATTACTAAGGATTCTAATAAGGAGAAAGAAAAAAAAGAAGAGGCAGTACGCAGCCAGGTTAAATCTAATGCAAATTTAAAGTTATTTAGTGGCAAAAATATTGATGTGGTTGATAGTATATTAAAAAGTTCTGATGATTTGAATATTCATGCTGGCGATAATATAAATGTTTCTTCTTATGGAGAGAAATATAATAAACAGAAAGAGAATTCATTGCTTGAGGCAGGGAATATAGCTCAATTCTCTAATGAAGATGATAAAAATACTATTACAAAAAATTTTGGTATTAAGTATAGCAGTGATGATAAAGAAAAAGAGAATGTAACACAAAAACGATCTGTATTGGATGGAGGAAATATCACAATTAATGCAGGTAAAGATGTTACAGTTGTGGGTTCAGATATAGATACGAGAAATGGAAATGCTAATATATCAGCCGACAATATTTCTTTCCTTGCTTCAAATGACCTGGAAGCCCAAAAAGAATCTCATTCTTCGACAGGTATTGGTGTGTTTTTCTCTAAAGGAAGCAATGGAATAAGCATTGGTGGTGGAGCTAATCATAGTAGCAATAATAAATCTCATGAGAAGAAAAAAGCTGTCGTTTCAAAAACGGACATTGCGGGAGATCTGAAATTAAACGCACGAAATAAACTGGAACAGGAGGGAGCTCAGCATAATGTTGCGGGTAATTATGAGGCGAATGCTAATAGCATAGAAAATAGAGCAGCGGAAAGTAGTGATAGTACCTATTCAGGAAACTTTAATATTGGAGGAGGAGTTTCCCTCTCTTTGAGTATGAAGAATTCTTCACCTAATGTTGGTGCTAATGTTTTCGCCAAAGGAGGTAATCACACAGAGAGCAACACTAAATCAAATGCTAATGTCACTTCAATTCAAGCCAACAATAACATTAGAATAAATGCCAAAGAGGATGTATATGATCAGGGAACACAGTATCATGCAGATAATGGAGGCATAGAATTAAAAGCTAACAACCATATTAACGGAGCCGCATTTAATAAAAATGAAAAAGATGTCTTTGATTCATCAGGTTATGCCGGCATACAAGCCAACTTAGCGCTTTTATCCCAGGATCTTACTGTTACAGGGAAAGGGAAAGGGAATGCATCTCGGAGTTCTGAATCTAATTCAGATGCTATTGTCAGTGATTTCAAAGCACATAAAGATATTAATATTCAGGCGCGACACGATATTAAATATCAGGGAGCATCGTTTAATTCAGAAGATGGAGAAACAACTATACAGGCAGGGAATAATATCAATATTAATCAGGCAAATAATACTAATAAGAAAACTAAAACCCAATATGGGCTTGGTCTTGGTGTTGGGGTAGGCGTCAATTTGCCGACAGGTGTTGTCAATATGGGGGCAGGAAGTGCAGCAGCAGGATATGCTGTAAATGATGACACTACTGTGACAGCAAAAAGTAGTAATATTAGCGGAAAACAGGGAATTAACTTGGTTTCTGGAAATGATTTGTCTTTGCAGGGGACAAATACCTCTGGCAAACATATAAATCTTAAAGCAGAACGAGGTGGTATCATAGTTACCTCTGCTCAGGACAGTATAAATAAAAGTAATTTCCAAATTGGAGGCAAAGTAGCATTGGGAGCGGCAATGAATGCTTCTCAATTAGCTCAAGTTAAGGCAAAGGCTTATGGCAATTTTGATCATGGTTATGAAAGAGATGTTATCAATCACAATAGCCAGCTTACGGGTGAAAACGTAACATTAACAAGTAAAAAAGATACTACAATTAAAGGGGCTAATATTGTAGCGGACAGGATAGGGGGTAAAATAGGAGGTAATCTTAATATTGAAACGGCTCAAAATACGGCTAATGGGAGGGAAATAGGTCTAGAAGCTGGAGGCGAATTTAATAGTGGTACACTCTTTAATGGTGATCAACCGTCCGGTTTTATGGGAGTGGTTAATATCATTAAAAGTATCGCATCGGGTATAAAAACCAAGTTTAATTTTAATTACGAAACACATGATGATACAAGTTTAACTAACCAATCAGGAATTTCTGCTAGAGATGGAGTTAATTTAGATGTATCAGGTAAAACTAATCTGACTGGAGCGAAGATTGAAAGTACTGATCAGCCAGTTATATTGAATACCCAAGAGCTGGTAAATCATGAAATAACTACTCATAGTAAAGGAGAAAAAATCTCTGTGAAATTACCAGGGTCTCCACTTGCATTTTTATTAAGTTTACCAGGTGCAGCTTCTGATATTGCTCATGGGAAAATTCCATATACAGAGAGACATTATCATAATAAAAAAAATGTAATACTTCCTAGTAAAGTTAAGGAATACACTCAGAAGATATCGAATTGTAATGTGGCGGTAAAGGATAAAATTATCGAGAATATAGATAATAACATGCCTAAAAAGACAGTGACTGAGGTGATTGGATGCGGTCAACAGTTAGGTAATCAGAAGGATTATGGGGTATAAAAAATTGAACGTTACTTTATTATCAAATAGTAATCCACCTGTTAAACAGGTGGATTCTTTATATTTTAAACAATTGCGTTCTGATATAAATCCCACCGGTTGCCATAAATATCTTCAAATATAACAACCAAGCCATATTCTTCTTGTCGTGGCTCTTCGCAAAAATGAACGCCATTTTCTTTCATTTTATGATAATCGCGCCAGAAGTCGTCAGTTTGCAGGAACAAAAATACTCTTCCCCCACACTGGTTGCCAATAAAGGCTTCCTGCTTTTCATTAGATGCTCTTGCCAGCAATAAATTACAGTCACTTTCAGGATTCGGTGTCACAACAACCCATCTTTTGCCCGGTTGTGGGGTGTCTTCGACCAGAGTAAACCCCAGTTTGTTGGTGTAGTAATCAATTGCTTTATCATAATCATCAATAACAATGGCAACATAACCCATGCATCTTTTTTGTGTTCTCATAATATTCCTATTTTAAATTACAGCATCCGTGTCCCTAAGGTCACATTTTTATCTGGTTGGATGAGTACAGTGCCTTCATTATCACAAACGGCAGCCAGAACCAAAACTTCCGATTTAAACCCGGCTACTTTTCTCGGTGGAAAATTTATAACAGCCAGGACTTGCCTGCCGATTAATTGTGCTTCCGTATAGTTTCGGCACAATTGTGCCGAACTCTGTTTTTCACCTATTTCGCTACCAAAATCGATATACAGTTTATAAGCAGGTTTGATGGCCTTTTCATTTTTTTCAGCTTTGATTATTTTGCCAACGCGGATATCGAGAGCCATAAAAGTGGATATATCTGTGAGATAATTTTCTGAATTTTGCATAACTGTATATCTATTAATAATAGGTTAATGATATTGATTGTTATTGTAACAGAGAGTGCATAAAAATATTTGTTTGACTTTGTGAGCTGATTCACGCGGATAAAAAACACTTATCCATATGAGTTCATCATGTAGTCATTTGGTGCGTTATTCTGTGGCGACAATAATATAGAGGAGTAAAACACCATGAAATGGTCTCTTATGATCCAAGGAACAGCGTCTGATGTTGGAAAGAGTGCTTTGGTTGCTGGATTTTGCCGGATTTTTTTACAGGATGGTTATCACTGTACTCCTTTTAAATCACAAAATATGGCACTTAATTCTGGTATTACTGCTGATGGCAAAGAAATGGGGCGTGCTCAGATATTTCAGGCTGAAGCAGCAGGGATTACTCCTGATGTACGCATGAATCCTGTTTTGCTGAAACCCTCCAGCGATTGTAAGGCTCAGGTGATTTTTATGGGCAAAGTTATATGCAATATGAATGCCGTAGAATATCACGAGTATAAACCACAGCTTCAGCAGCAGATCCTGAGTGCTTATAACGGCCTTGCGGCTGCAACCGATATTATGGTGCTGGAAGGAGCGGGTAGTCCGGCGGAAATTAATCTGCGGGATCGGGATATCGTCAATATGGGAATGGCTGAGCTGGTTGATGCGCCCGTTATTCTGGTAGCAGATATTGATCGCGGAGGTGTTTTTGCTTCTATCTACGGCACTCTGGCCTTACTCGCACCAGAAGAAAGGGCGCGGGTTAAAGGGGTCATTATTAATAAATTTCGTGGTGATATATCGTTGCTGCATTCAGGTATTGAACAAATCGAAGAGTTGACACAAGTACCGATACTGGGAGTATTACCGTGGCTGGAACTCGATCTGGAAGAAGAAGACAGTGTTGCACTGCAGGTTGGCAAATATGAAAAGGATAAAAATAACACAGAAAGATGCCTGAATATTGCCGTTGTCCGGTTTCCACATATTGCAAATTTCACCGATTTTAATGCGTTAGCACTCCAGCCTGATGTTTATCTTAATTATATTGCAGATCCTTTGGAACTTCAGAATGCCGATCTGATCATTTTACCCGGTAGTAAAAACACATTGGGGGATTTGGGGTGGTTAAAAACGCAGGGGCTGGATCAGGCAATTATTGCTGCACACCAGTCAGGGGTTCCGATCATTGGGATCTGCGGTGGCTACCAGATGCTTGGAAAGCAAATTGTTGACGAAGTCGAATCTGGTTTATACCAGATGGAAGGGTTAGGATTACTCGATACTGAAACCTTATTTGCTAATGATAAACAGACGGCTCAGGTCAGGGGAATTATAATGCCGGAGCTATCTGGCATGCTGAACCTATGTGGTGATCAACCCATTGTGGGTTATGAGATCCATATGGGAGTTACGCGCCTGAAAGAGCAGGCAAGGCCGTTTGCCAAAATGTACTTACGTAATGGTGAAGAGACGAGTTGGTTTGATGGCGCAGTGAATCAGGAAGGGACGGTGATGGGAAGTTACCTGCATGGCCTGTTTGACCAGAATAATTTCACTCGTTCATTACTGAATCAGCTTCGCATGTATAAAGGTATCAACCCGCTGGAAAATGCTGTTTTCAGCTATGCCAGCCATAAAGAGAAACAGTTTAATATCCTGGCAGACAGTATGCGTGAGCATCTGGATATAGAACGTATCTATCAGTTAATGAAAGAACACATGGAGTCTACCTCTTCTGGAGTGATCAGATGATCTTAATTACTGGCGGAGCACGTAGTGGCAAAAGTGCTTATGCGGAGCGGTTTATTTCAGATCAATGTGAACAAGTATTGTATATCGCGACAGCTCAAGGTACTGATGAAGAGATGCTGGCCCGAATTGAACGGCATCGGAAGGATCGTCCTTTACATTGGCGAACCTGGGAAGGGTATCAGGATTTGGGGGATGTTATCCGTAGGCATCGTAAAGCGGAAGAGGGGATTATACTTGAGTGTGTGACTACATTAATGACCAATCTTCTGTTTGATAAAGCAGAAGGTGCATCACCCGATGAAATGGATTTCGCTTCATTGGAGGTGTTTATCCACCAGCAGATAGACGATGTGATCGATGCTTGTCTGAAGTGCCCAATGCCCGTTTGTCTGGTAACGAACGAACTGGGTATGGGAATTGTGCCTGAGAATCGGCTCGCCCGTCATTTTATTGATATTTCCGGTCGGGTTAACCAGAAACTGGCTCAGGCAGCAAAATCAGTCTGGATGGTAGTCTCTGGCCTTGGAGTAAAAATCAAATGAAGTTGAGACTCTTTTGGGCAACATTACAGTTTATGACCCGGCTTCCTATCCCTGCAAAATGGGCTGAAGGTATTGATTTTCGGCAAATTGGGCATGGTGTACCGATTTTCCCTCTAGTTGGCCTTATTGTTGGTGCGATTGCAGCTTGTGTTGCACTGGTAATAACTCAATCCGGTGGAGGAGTATATATTGGTGCAATTGGTTATGCGCTCGCTCTGGTATTTCTGACGGGAGGATTACATTTAGATGGTCTGGCAGATACTTGCGACGGAATCTTTTCTTCCCGAAATAGAGAAAGAATACTGGAAATTATGCAAGATAGCCGTCTTGGTACATATGGTGGATTAGGGCTGATCTTCTGCATTTTGCTTAAGGTACTTGCGGTTGTTGAAATTGCCTATCACCCTCCTTTGCATTTGCTGGCTTTATTATCCTGTGCACCGATTGTCGGACGTACTGCTGTTGTGCTTTTGATGTTTGAACAACGTTATGCCCGTGAAGTTGAAGGAATGGGAAGTAGTTATATCGGTCGCATTACGCCCCGTGAAACAGTCATCACATTATTGGCAGGGACAGTATTGGTGATGCTGCTGGGTGACTGGCAGGGATTATCTGCAATGCTGGTAACGATGATCGCTATCTTTTTGCTTGCCATCTATTTTAACTATCATTTAGGCGGGCAAACCGGAGATACTCTGGGAGCGGCAATTGAAGTCGGTGAAGTGATTTTTCTACTGGCTTTAATCCTTATCTGGAAGTAGTTTGCCGATAGTTAATATTATTTTATTCTCGTTGCTTCTTTGTCATTGCGATGCATTCAGAAATCCATTGAGTGTATTTTATATTTGCATATTTAAGTTGAAACTTGATCGGAAGGATCATCATGGAGTTTCAGTCATTACCACTATTACTGAAAAAGATTAAACCGCTGGATCGGGAAAAAATGGATCAGGCGGGGCAGCATATTGATAAACTCGTCAAGCCGGTTGGTAGTCTGGGCCGTCTGGAAACACTGGCAGCGCAACTTGCGTCTATGCCCGGAATTGGAAAACTGCGGGATCTGCAAAAAGAGATTATCGTTATGTGTGCCGATCATGGCGTTTATAATGAAGGTGTGGCGATATCTCCGAAAAATGTTACAGCCATACAGGCCCGGAACATGTTGCTGGGACTGACAGGGGTTTGCGCACTAGCGAAAAGTAGCGGTACTCATGTGTTACCTGTTGATATCGGTATTGATTGTGAGCCGATAGATAATTTATTGTCCCTCAAATTAGCCCGTGGCTGTGGCAACATTGCACAAGGCCCGGCTATGCCTTATGCACATGCAGAAACATTATTGTTGGCAAGTGTGCAATTAGTTCAGCGACGTCTTGCTGCCGGGATCTCTGTATTTGGTGTAGGAGAGCTGGGGATCGCGAATACCACATCAGCAGCGGCAGTCATCAGTGTACTTACCGGAAGTGATCCCGGTGATGTTGTGGGGTTGGGGACTAATTTGCCTGCTGGATTACTTAAACATAAAGAATCTGTTGTGCGTCAGGCTATTGATGTGAATAAACCTGATATTCAGTCTCCCCTTGATGTACTGGCAAAAGTGGGAGGATTTGAGCTTGTGGGAATGACCGGAGTGATTCTGGGAGCTGCAGCAGCAGGTGTTCCGGTTGTGCTTGATGGTTTTATCTCTTATGCCTCTGCGCTGGCGGCAGTTCAGCTGGCACCTTCTGTTCGGGATTACTGTATTCCATCTCATCTATCAGCAGAAAAAGGCGCAGCTCTGGCGCTGCAACATCTGGGCCTGAAACCTTATCTGCATTTAGATTTGCGTTTGGGTGAGGGCAGTGGGGCTGCGATCGCAATGTCTCTGATTGATGCAGCCTGTTCTATGTATTGTGATATGGGATATCTGGCTGAAAGCGGGATTACTTTTCCTGAACTTTTGTTATTAACTCATCAAGCATAATTTGATTTTTTTGTAAGGAAAAATAAAATTGTGGAGCAGTAAAATTATATTTATCCCGTAAGTAATCTAATGATACTTTTTGAGTTTCAATTACGTGTAAAATCGGAATGGCCAATCCGAAATCTTTTTCAATAAAGTAATCAAAAACAGACTGACCATTTCCGGGAATTGCATTTTCTGCAATATCAGAAATTTCTTTGGCAGTGCCAGATATTGGATCATCAAGAAGCATACCACCGATTATGGCTTTGACAGGAACGGTAACATAAATAAAAGCAAAAGTTCTTTTTCTTCTGAATCTTCGGCGGAACTCATATTTTTTAGCACCCGATAATACTTTCTCCCATGCGGATTGATGCAAACTTAATACGATACAATCTTCGGGAGTAACATCATACTTCTGCATAAAATTCTGCATTTTTATATCTCTTATTTTATAAATTTTTAGCGAGTTTTCTTAATGTCTCTTTGAGTATTTTTCCGCTTGCGTTACGTGGTAAAGCTGAAAAAGTATAACCTTTTGGGCGCTTATAGCGTGCAACAAGAGTTCGGAGATAATCATCCAGTTCCTGCTCAGTGATTGAGGTATTATCATCAATTTCAATAAACGCATGAGGAACTTCACCCCAGTATTCATCAGGTTTTGCCACAACCGCCACAGCCAGAACGCCGGGATAACTCGACAGCGCATTCTCCAGTTCAAGGCTGGAAATATTTTCACCTCCGGAAATAATAATATCTTTTTTCCGGTCGATAATTTTAATATAACCATCGCTGTCAACAACAGCCAAATCCCCGGTAAAAAACCACTGACTTGTCATATCGAATGTGACTCGATCGACAGGGCCGTAAGCGGCAACAATATTACCCCGAATAGCAATTTCACCAATGGATTGCCCATCAAAAGGTACTGCCAGCCCGCTATTTTCATCAATAACGCTGATTTCTCCCTGTAAATTGGAAACAATTCCCTGACGCATCTTCTTTAAAATTGTTTCTGGTTTTGGCAGTGTGGCCCAATCGGGTTTATCTTCACAAACAACAACCGGCCCATAAGTTTCCGTCAGGCCATAAACGTGGGTAGCTCTGATACCGGCTGCATCAAGCAGGGAAAACATCTTCTCTGTTGGTGGGGCACCGGCAATCAACCCATAGACATTGTTGTTGAAAGAGATGCCGAGCCTTTGCGCTTCCCGCCCTAAGGAATAATGCACGATAGGCGCGCCACAATAGTGTGTCACCTGATGCTTCAGCATAATCTGTATGGCTTCCTGTGCATCAAATTTGCGCATACAGACATGAGTACCTGCCCGTGCCGCAATAGTCCAGGGGAAACACCAGCCATTGCAGTGAAACATGGGTAATGTCCATAAATAAGTCGGGTATTTGGGCATATCCCAGTCCAGGATATTCGAAATTGCATTAAGGTATGCGCCACGGTGTGAGTACACAACTAACTTAGGTGTGCCACTGGTTCCCGAAGTCGAGTTAATGCTGATGGCTTCCTGCTCATCAATCGGGTAAAAATTCAGGGTTTCAGAAGGGTACTCAGATATCAGTGATTCATAGCTAATCAAATCCAACGCTGATTCTGGTAGAGGAGTATTATTTTCAGTAGTGACAACAATTTTGACCGGGTTTTTAAAGGAAACACTGTCCAGTAATGCAAGGTAGTTTTTATCTATAATTAATATTGTGGGATTAATTTTTTCAAAGATAAAATTCAGTGTAGCTGCATCTGTCCTGATACTTAAGGCATTCAGTATTCCGCCAGACAAGGGAACAGCATAGTGCAGTTCCAGCAATTCATGAATATTAGGCAATAAAGCAGATACAACACAGCCTTTTCCAACTCCCATTTGCTGAAGTGCAACAGCAACTCTTTCACAACGTTCTCCATATTGTCGCCATGTCCAACATTGCTCTCCATCTATTACCGCAGGGTAATCACCATTACTTAATACGGCTCTTTTTAGAAATAAAATAGGTGATAATGCATTGCCGTCATATTCATTTAATAGTGAATTGTAGCGAGTCATATTCCCGTCCTTTTTTATTTTCGATTTTTTTGCCTGTCATTATGTTTCACTGATTATTAAAGGTAATAGTGGAGGTGGGAATTTGCAATCCATATCAAATGGTTGTTAGTGTTTTCATTAGAAATTGTTTTAGTGTTTATGAAAAATATCACGTACTTTATTTGTGTGTTTGAGTGATATTTCATTGTTTTTTAATATGCTAATTATATTTATTGTTATTGATAGGGTAGCGTGATGAAAATATATTGGAAAATTAAGAGTGATGTAATATAAAAACTTAATATACTGATATAAAAGGAAACAAAAATGTTTAATTTAACCGGAAAAATTGCATTTATTTCTGGAGGAACAAAAGGTATTGGTAAAGGAATTGCTCAGGTATTTAAGCGGGCGGGCGCAATTACGATCATTTCAGGTACGGATAAAACGAAAGGAATGCCTGTAGCTGAAGAACTTGGAGTGGATTTTATCGCCCTTGATGTAACTGATCCCTCGGCATGTAAAAATGTGATTAATGAAATTGTCGAAAAATATGGCAGACTCGATATTCTTTGTTCAAATGCGGGTATTTTCCCACAACATAATATTAAAGATATGACGGTTGAAGATTGGGATTTAGTCTATAGCGTCAACCTGAAAGGCACATTTTTATTGACTCAGGCTGCACTGAATGTCATGGAAAAACAGCAGTATGGGCGCATTGTGATTACTTCATCTATCACCGGAGAGATTGTAGGAATGCAGGGCTATAGCCACTATGGTGCCAGTAAGGCAGGCCAGCTCGGGTTTATGCGCAGTGCTGCATTAGAATATGCAAAACAAGGGATCACAATTAATTCTATTATGCCGGGTATGATTATGACTGAAGGATTAATGGCATTTGGTGAGGATAATCTGAAACAGATTGAAACGGTAATTCCAATGGGGGCTTTGGGAGCACCAGAAGATATTGGTTACACCGCTTGTTTCCTTGCTTCTGATGAAGCAAAAAATATCACCGGGCAGACAATTGTGGTTGATGGCGGGCAGGTATTACCGGAAGTGCAAGGGTACTGATTGACTTAATATGTTCAGATCTGGCTTTACTTGTTTTCCATTGCCGTAAAGCAAAAGAACAAGGTAAGATGAGCAACTAATAAACACAGGGAGGGATATGTTCTCTTCCTGGTTTTTTATTGTCTAAGTCAGGTAAAAAATATTATGTCACTGAACTATGAACGTAAGCCGCTTCCACTCCCTAATGGTCACAGCAAAATGTTACTGCACTCGTGTTGTGCCCCATGCTCAGGGGAAGTAATGGAAGCAATGCTCGCTTCGGGGATAGATTTCACAATATTTTTCTATAACCCGAATATTCATCCACAGAAGGAATATGAACTGCGTAAAGAGGAAAATATCCGCTTTGCAGAGCAGATGGGTATTCCTTTTATTGATGCCGACTATGATCGTGACAACTGGTTCGAGCGTGCGAAAGGCATGGAAAATGAACCTGAGCGTGGCATCCGCTGTACTATGTGTTTTGACATGCGTTTCGAACGGACTGCGTTATATGCTCATGAGCATGGTTTCCCTGTTATTACTAGCTCGCTGGGGATTTCTCGCTGGAAAAATATGCAGCAAATTAATGATTGTGGTGTCCGTGCCGCTTCCCGTTATCCGGGGTTAACCTATTGGGAATATAACTGGCGTAAAGGCGGTGGTTCTACCCGCATGATTGAGATCAGTAAGCGTGAAGAATTCTATCAGCAAGAGTACTGCGGCTGTGTTTATTCTCTGCGGGATACTAATCGTCATCGTCTGGCAACGGGACGGGAAAGAATTAAACTGGGAACAGTTTTTTATAGCGCAGATAACAATAAAGAAAGTAGTAAAAATTGAGATATGGAAGATCACGCATTATTTTAATTGTCAGTTGAAGTGGTTTATTTTATCTCTTATTAAAGGCCTGCCATCATTCCGATATGTAAGCAGGTCTATTGTTTTAATTTCTGAATAATTGATATTTAAAAAATAAAATTGCCATGGTAAAAAAGAACACTAAATGGATATTAAGGTAATTTTTATGAAACAGTCTTATCAATGGTTCAAGATTTTCCCGGTTATTTTTAGTTTTTTACTTATTGCATGTGATGAAGATAGTTACAGTTTTGAGTTAAGTAAGGACGATTACACGCAGATCCACAAAAAATTTAAAACGAATATTATAGATGAAAGTTTTATCGGTGATGGGGAGCCGGGTATTCCTCCTAAAGATATTTTCTCATTAGTCTATTATCCGGCAGAAAACGGGAATATGGCTGCTTACCTGACTCCTCAACCAGAAAAGACAGATAAAAAATATCCTGCGGTGATTTGGTTAACAGGAGGGTATGGTGGAATTGGCAACGATGATTTCTTTTGGTCTGAGCAACCTTATAACAATGACCAATCTGCATCTGCATTCAGGCATGATGATTTAGTTTTGATGATACCGAGTTTTCGGGGAGAAAATGTAAACCCTGGTAAGTATGAAATGTTTTTCGGTGAGATACGAGATATTGAATCAGCCAGACAGTATCTTATGAAATTGCCATATGTTGATCCAAGTCGAATCTATCTTGCGGGGCATAGTACCGGAGGAACACGTGCATTATTAGCCAGTGAATACAGTAAAGGATTTAGGGCTGTATTTTCATTGGGAGGTATTCCAGATTTGAAATTACGCCTTGATTATGCCCCCGTTCCAGTCACGGTGCCATTTAATCAGAACAACCCCGAAGAGCTTGAAGTACGTTCTCCTCGTAAATTTTTAAACTCAATAAAATCACCAACATTCTATTTTGAAGGAGAGTACTCCTATTGGAATGAGTTTGATGAAATAAAGAAAATTGTAAAAGATAAAAATATCCCACTCTCTATTTATTCCATTAAGAATGGTGACCATTTTAATATTATTTCACCTTTAACCTCCCTTATTGTTGAAAAGATTTTGCATGACACTGGAGATAAAGTGAATATAAATTTCAGTGAACAGGATTTTATGTGGCTCCAGCATAATCTGCCTGAATCTGATTGATAAATTTTGCCTCATCATAATAATTTAAATTTTGATGGGGCAAAATATACACTTTATGGATTGCAAGTTGCGTCACGGTGGCAAAGGAATGACAAATTCGTCGGAAGCGAATTTGTCCAGTCAACAAAGCGGCAGCTTGAAAAACGAAGAGTGTATTAATCTTTACCATATCTGGCCCGATTCGGAGTATAACCAAAACGTTTCCGATAACTTTGGGTAAAGTAGGACTGGCTGGAAAAACCGGATTCCAGTGTAATATCAGCGATACTCATTTCACTGTTTAATAATAATTGATGAGCATAAAGAATACGCTGTTCGCTGATCCAGGCCCGTGGAGATGTGCCATAAACACTACTGAAAAGTTCTTTGAACGAAGTTAACCCCATACCAAACTCGCGGGCAAAATCATTCAGCCGCCACTCTTTGAGATAGTTAGTTTCCATAAATGTCTGTAGCCGTTCTATTTGCCGATTACTCAATTTACGTAGAACTGACATAAGTAATGCTCCTTGTTTCCCGAGAGAGAGCAGCAAAAGTAACTCCTCGCTTCTTAACTGGATCAGGGCTGATGGGCAATCATACGTGAGGAGTTTCGCTAACCCACATATACTTTCTGTTAATAATGGAAACTTATTGAAGGGAATTAACCGATAATGAGGGAATTCACGGCGTTCAATATTAATTAATAATGTTCCAAAACGTTTCATAAAATGGCGGAAAAATTCCATATCCAATGGCAACCATAATATCTGACAACTTCTTGTATGGGTTTTAGCGGCATATTTTCCAGGGTGGATAAAAAGGATATCATTTGACTTAATATGATAGGTATTGTTGCTGTCTTTCCATACCATTTCACCATCAAGTAAAATATACAGCCCTCCTTGTTGATGTTCGAGAATATCGAAATTAGGCATGGTTAATTGTAGAGAAAAAATACTCTTCTGATTTAAGCCCGTCGTCCTTTTCATTTAATACTCCTAATCTTCCTTATCATGAGTAATTTGAAATGTATTGATGATATGTTCTGTTGTTCAAATAGTTTCCTTGGGGATTGGAAAGCAATCTGAAATCTATTGGATAGATAGTGATAAATTGAGTATAGAGTTAAAAATATTGGCTGATATCAAAATTGTATACGTAACATCCATTATATAACTTCAGTATTATATCTCTAAATT
>NZ_CAWQMW010000187.1:0-16518 GCF_963895965.1 Xenorhabdus sp. PB30.3
ACAAAAACAGACAATTGAAAATTACAATTCATTTAATTCATCATTAAAAACAAGATAAATTAACATAATTTTTATTAAACATTAATAATTAGAATAATCAAAAATATAGACTATTATTTAAAATATACTAAAACAAACAACTACCATTAGCTAATGGAACGTTTCCTTTAGAAAGGTCAATTTTTTTATTTACTTATTAATGATCAAGGAGCGGCTATGAAAATCATAAATTTAATTTATCATCGAATGTTTAATTTTATTATTATGATGTTACTTACTACCACATCAATTTCAGCATTCTCTTCTGGGTATCACCCAATAACCATTGATAATAGAACAAATTATACAATCACTGTCTATGCACCATCTGTCTATTCTGTTTGCACATATCAGCCAACACAAGGCAATCCTGTAGTAATAACAGTGGGGCCGGGAAAGAAAGGAACTTTTACTTGGGAAGATAAAAACTCTCTCAGCTGTTTTCTCTCCGAAAAAATAACAGGGTTTAAATTTATTACTCAGGATAATAAATTATTATGGTCCGGCCGTATAGGAATGATAGAAGTATCCCCCACTATTTTATCTGATTATTATTGGACAATTTTTTACTCTAAACAATATTGCCCAGCACGTCTGAATGAAATAAGTGAAAAAACTGATGGAGCGCCTCCACCAAGTTATATACGCGCTTATTTTAATTCAGAACCAATAAAAATAGACTCTCTCTATGATGTGTATCATAACAAAATCGGTGATTTTAAGGATTCAGATCAAGGATGGACTATTACTCTTCTTCAACCACCAGAAGGGACAAAACTTGAATATGCCGGAGATCCCAGCCAATGGACATGTTGGAATTAATTAGGATAGATGAGCCTCTGCTACTTCAGAGGCTCTGAATATATCTTTATTTAGTATTATACTGAGCTTCGGCTTCGATAAAACGCTGCTGGATCGTTTTATTTGGTGCTTTACCCAACAAGCTCACCACCACAATGGCAAGCGAGGCCAGAATAAATCCGGGGATGATTTCGTACAAACCAAACCACTCAAACTTCATCCATACCAGTACAGTCACAGCACCCACCAGCATACCCGCTAATGCGCCGTTGCGTGTCATGCGTTGCCAAATCACCGAAATCAGGATTACTGGGCCAAATGCTGCGCCAAAACCCGCCCAGGCATTACTGACTAAAGCCAGCACTTTATTATTTGGGTTAGTCGCAATCACAATGGCAATAGCC
The DNA here is from genome assembly GCF_963895965.1 of Xenorhabdus sp. PB30.3. Taxonomy (NCBI): domain Bacteria; kingdom Pseudomonadati; phylum Pseudomonadota; class Gammaproteobacteria; order Enterobacterales; family Morganellaceae; genus Xenorhabdus; species Xenorhabdus sp. PB30.3. Next base: position 1,245 of record NZ_CAWQMW010000187.1, read on the forward strand.
GCGACCAACAGCACCATCATCCGTCCGACCCATACCAGTTCTTTCTGGCTCGCTTTCGTACGGATAAAGGCTTTATAAAAATCTTCTGTCAGAGCACTGGAACACACCAGCAACTGGCAGCTCAGTGTACTCATGACCGCAGCCAAAACCGCAGACAACAAGATACCCGTGATCCACGGATTAAATAACAGTATGCCCAGCTCCATAAAAATACGCTCATGGTTTTGTAATACCGGGCCAGCCTGATCCGTATGGATTGAAAAATATGCAATACCAAAGAAACCTACCGCTGACGTACCCGCAAGACATAACAGCATCCACGTCATACTGATACGGCGCGCTTTATGGATAGTCTGATGAGAATCTGCGGCCATAAAACGGGCCAGAATATGGGGCTGACCAAAGTAACCTAACCCCCAGCCCAACAATGAGATGATGGCCACAAAATTCAGGTTCTTAAATATATCCATATAGACAGGATTTTTCGCCTCAATAATGGTAATGGCCTTCTCCACGCCGCCCACGTTGAGTAAAATCAGCACAGGCACCAGAATCAAAGCAAAAATCATTAAGGTTGCTTGCACGGTATCAGTCCAGCTCACCGCCAAAAATCCGCCGAGGAAAGTGTAGGCAATCGTAGCTAACGCACCCAGCCAGATAGCGTGTTCGTAGCTGATACCAAATGTATTTTCAAACAGCAGTCCACCCGCTACAACCCCCGACGCACAGTAGATAGTGAAGAAAATCAGGATAACAACGGCAGAGATAATACGGAGAACTTTACTGCTATCATCAAAGCGGTTGGTGAAATAATCCGGTAAAGTCAGCGCATTATTATTGATTTCTGTATGAACACGTAATCGGCCTGCGACCCAGCGCCAGTTCAGATAGGCTCCCAGTAATAAGCCCAACGCGATCCAGATTTCTGATACACCGGATAAAAAAATCGCCCCCGGCAACCCCATTAATAACCAGCCACTCATATCAGAAGCGCCAGCAGATAGTGCTGTTACTACACTGCCTAGTCGCCGGCCACCCAGAATATAGTCATCGAAATTCTTGGTGGCACGGTAAGCCATGAAGCCTATCAGTAGCATCCCGGCTATATAGACAATGAAGGTAATTAGCATTGGTGAATTTACTGTCATGCAGGTTCTTCTCCATAGTATTTTTTGCAAATCCTGTTTATTCAGACTACTTGATTTGCGTCAATGATGTGTTCTGTACTTATACCCGTCGTCTTTCAAACTGCCTCTTTATTGGCTGCGCTCGCTCACCCCAGTCACATAGTTATCTATGCTCAAGGGGGATGAACTCCCTTGCCGCCGCGATGCGGCTTGAAATTCATTGGGTATAGATTTCCCACTTCTTTCAGCGCAATATCTCTCTCAGGACAAGGTGTTCTGTTGTCAGGTTTTACCCATCTTGCTTTCAGACTGCCTTTTGCTGGCTGTATGCAACTCGAAGTTTACTGGGTAGGCCAGAGTTGTACCTGAAGATTATTTCACCTGAAGGTGGCGTTGTTCCGATATGTAATTTATATTTGTAATTATTTAAAAATCACTTTCTATCCTAAATTAGCTAAAACATTTTTAACAACTGATTAACGGCATTTTTTACAAGAAACGCTCGCCAAGTCACATTTATCACCCATAAAGTTGCACCTTCCATAAAAAACCCTATGTAGCCAAATGAAAATAAATACTTATCTATCATGTAGATAATAGATTAATAATCATGAGCCACAAATTATATGTTCAAAATCAGATTGATTTCACAAATTCTGAATAATGGCTTTTAACAAAGTTGCACAAAGTTGCAACATGGAAGATATTGTTCCGTAACTTGATTAGTCTTCCTATTAAGGAGTGAGAATGGGTAGTACCACTATGGGCGTGAAGCTCGATGAAGCAACGCGTAACCGCATCAAAGCTGCTGCACAACGTATTGAGCGCACACCACACTGGCTGATTAAGCAAGCCATTTTTAATTATCTCGAACGTCTTGAAAATGAGGAAAAGATCCCGGAAATATCAGCCGCTCAGGATAACAAAGAAGAAAAGATTTCCGAAGAAGAATCACCAATTGAAGCCCGTTATCAGCCGTTTCTGGACTTTGCCGAGCACATTTTACCCCAATCGGTGAAACGTTCTGCAATTACTGCGGCCTATCGGTTACCTGAAACACAGGCTGTTCCAATGTTACTGCAACAAGCTCAGTTATCAGAAGAACAATCCAAAGCGGCACATAAACTCGCATATTCCATCGCAGAGAAATTACGCCAGCAAAAACAGGGTATTGGGCGCGCCGGTCTGGTTCAGGGGCTACTACAGGAATTTTCACTCTCTTCACAGGAAGGTGTCGCACTGATGTGCCTTGCCGAAGCCCTGCTGCGCATTCCTGATAAAGCAACCCGAGATGCACTCATCCGCGACAAAATCAGTAACGGTAACTGGCACTCCCATCTGGGGCAAAGCCCGTCCATGTTCGTTAATGCTGCGACATGGGGATTACTGTTTACCGGTAAATTAGTCTCTACCCATAACGAAGCCAAGTTATCCAAATCGCTAACCCGAATCATTGGCAAGAGCGGTGAACCATTGGTGCGCAAAGGCGTAGATATGGCAATGCGTCTGATGGGAGAGCAATTCGTCACAGGCGAAACTATTGCACAGGCCCTTGCCAACGCCCGCAAGCTGGAGGAGAAAGGCTTCCGTTACTCCTATGACATGCTTGGTGAAGCAGCACTGACTGAAGAAGATGCACAGGCTTATATGGTCTCTTATCAGCAGGCCATTCATGCAATTGGTAAGGCATCGAACGGTCGGGGCATTTATGAAGGGCCGGGTATTTCTATCAAACTTTCCGCCCTGCATCCCCGCTATAGCCGCGCCCAGTATGAACGCGTGATGACCGAACTCTATCCTCGCCTGCTTAGCCTGACTTTACAGGCGCGTCAGTATGATATCGGTATCAATATTGATGCAGAAGAAGCGGATAGGCTGGAAATTTCCCTCGATTTGCTGGAAAAACTCTGCTTTGAACCTCAACTAGAAGGCTGGAACGGGATTGGTTTTGTTATTCAGGCCTACCAGAAACGCTGTCCTTTCGTTATTGACAGTATTATCGATTTAGCTCAGCGCAGCCGCCACAGACTGATGATCCGTCTGGTAAAAGGGGCTTATTGGGATAGTGAAATCAAACGTGCCCAGATTGACGGTCTGGAAGGCTATCCGGTTTATACCCGCAAAGTGTATACCGATGTTTCTTATATCGCCTGCGCCCGTAAGTTGCTATCTGTGCCTAATCTTATTTACCCTCAGTTTGCGACTCATAACGCCCATACTCTGTCTGCCATTTACCATATCGCAGGGCAGAATTACTATCCGGGGCAGTATGAATTCCAGTGTCTGCACGGAATGGGTGAACCGCTTTACGAACAGGTGGTCGGTAAAATTGCGGACGGCAAACTGAATCGCCCGTGTCGAATCTATGCACCGGTCGGAACTCATGAAACTTTACTGGCCTATCTGGTTCGACGCCTGTTGGAAAATGGGGCGAATACCTCATTCGTTAACCGTATTGCTGATACCAATCTACCGATCGATGAACTGGTTGCCGATCCGGTAAAAGTGGTTCATGAACTGGCTAAATCTGAAGGGCAAATCGGCCTGCCTCATCCAAAAATTCCATTACCAATTGACTTATATGGCAAAAATCGTGCCAATTCATCAGGATTAGATCTTTCCAGTGAGCACCGTTTAGCTTCTCTTTCCAGCGCGTTGTTGAGCTCTTCAATGGAAATATGGAACAGCGAACCATTATTAGGTGGTGATTATACCCATACTGAGGAATTACCAGTTGCCAGCCCGGTCAATAACCCGGCCAAATCTTCTGATATCGTTGGTTATGTGCGGGAAACCACAGAGCAGGAAGTCAGCCACGCACTGGACGTCGCCACCAATGCCGAAACCATCTGGTTTGCCACGCCACCATCAGAGCGTGCGGCTATTTTGGTACGTGCTGCGGAACTGATGGAAGATAACCTGCAATCCCTGCTCGGTATTCTGGTGCGTGAAGCAGGTAAAACGTTCAACAATGCCATTGCCGAAGTTCGTGAAGCGGTGGATTTCCTCTATTACTACGCCGATCAGGTGCGTCAGGATTTCGCCAATGATACCCATCGCCCACTTGGGCCTGTGGTCTGTATCAGCCCGTGGAACTTCCCTCTGGCCATTTTCACCGGTCAGATTGCCGCTGCATTAGCGGCTGGTAACAGCGTGCTGGCAAAACCAGCAGAACAGACACCACTGATTGCAGCGGTCGCCGTTAGAATGCTGCATCAGGCAGGCATTCCACGCGAAGTGCTACAATTATTACCGGGGCAAGGGGAAACTGTCGGTTCTATGCTGGTAGGCGATGAACGTGTGCGTGGCGTGATGTTCACCGGCTCCACCGAAGTTGCCAGCCTGTTACAGCGTAATATCGCCGGACGTCTTGATGCTCAGGGCCGCCCGACGCCACTGATCGCAGAAACCGGTGGGATGAATGCGATGATTGTCGATTCCTCCGCCCTGACTGAGCAGGTTGTCACTGATGTGGTTGCCTCTGCTTTTGACAGTGCAGGCCAGCGCTGCTCTGCCCTGCGTATTCTGTGTATACAGGATGATGTTGCAGACAGAACACTCACCATGCTGAAAGGCGCAATGGCGGAATGCCGGATGGGGAATCCTGAACATCTGTTCACCGATATCGGCCCGGTGATCGATGCCGAAGCAAAAGCGAATATCGAGCGCCATATTCAGGCTATGCGCACTAAGGGCAGAACGGTTTATCAGGCGACACATGAAAATGCGGCAGACAGTCGGGAATGGCCACAGGGAATGTTCGTCAAACCTACCCTTATTGAGCTGGAAAGTTTTGATGAGCTGAAAAAAGAGATTTTCGGCCCTGTTCTGCACGTTGTCCGTTTCAAACGGGACGAGTTGGATCAACTGCTTGATCAGATTAACGCTTCCGGCTATGGATTAACATTAGGCGTTCACACCCGTATTGATGAAACCATCTCTCAGGTCACGGGTAAGGCAAAAGTCGGTAATTTATATGTTAACCGCAATATGGTCGGAGCCGTCGTTGGTGTACAGCCATTCGGTGGTGAAGGATTGTCCGGCACCGGGCCTAAAGCCGGCGGACCGCTTTATCTTTATCGCCTGTTGTCCCAGCGCCCAGTCAATGCTGCAACTCAGACATTAGCGCGTCAGGATGAGGAATATCCGCTGGATGCCACTATCCGCACTGCCCTGCACTCTCCTTTCAACAAACTGGCTGAATGGGCTACATCAAATAACCACTCGGAACTGAGCCACATCATTCAGGAATACGCTTTACTGGCTCAGGGCGGGACAACGCGCTTACTGCCGGGACCAACGGGCGAACGTAATACCTACACCCTGTTGCCGCGCGGTCAGGTTCTCTGTCTTGCAGATAATGAGCAGGATACTCTGATTCAGTTAGCCGCAGTGCTTTCAGTTGGTTGTCAGGCGGTCTGGGAAAAGGATGAGCTTCACCAGCAGTTACTGAAACAGTTACCAAAAGAAGTTCGTCACGCCATTTATTTAGTGAATGACTGGCAGAATGAAGACACGGTTATGGAAGCGGTTATTTATCACGGTGATTGCGATCAGTTACGGCAGGTATGTGAAACCATTGCACAACGTAAAGGGCCGATTGTTTCAGTTCAGGGTTTTGCCCGGGGCGAAACTAATCTATTGCTGGAGCGCCTGTTACATGAACGTTCATTGAGTGTTAACACCGCAGCGGCAGGAGGAAATGCCAGCTTAATGACCATCGGTTAAAAAAGCGGAATTAAAAAAATAGATTAGCCAATTTATTTATAATCATTTGATTAAATCAAACGATTAAATCAAATGATTAAAATAACCCGCTTAGTTCTATTTGGTTATATATTTATAACCAAATAGACATATAAGACATGATGTATTAAAAATAAAGGGGAATGCACTATTTGTACATTCCCCTCTAAAACTGACCAAATTGTTCAGCCAAACAGACGCTATGTTTTTGCCGAATTAATCAATGCCCGTTCTGTTGCCAGCTCAGATATTGTTCGTATTTACGCAGCGCGATATTGTAATTACTGAAAGCAGATTCGGACAGCTTCTCACTCAATTTTTCCTGAATTTTTTCTGGTGTAAACTCTTCTTCAGGATAATTGTCTGAGGTCAGTAACTCATCCAATCTGCGCAGACGAACCACGTATTCACGCACTGTGCTGTGGCTCATCTCGGTTTGTTCAAACAGATACTGTTTAAATGACATAATGTCGAAATAATCAGTCTGGCTATTGCAATAAATTTCACTACAGAAGCGGCACAGCGCTACAAATTTACCCTGTAACTCATTCCATGTTTTGTCATCAACCAATTCGGTCATCTCGGAAATTGCTTCTTTATTGATAACCTGACCGTTAAAAACAAGGGAAATACGGTCAAGAGTCTTATGACAATGCAAACAATGAGTCTGACTATGTTTATAGTCCTTAATATAACGGCTAAGAGGCCGTTTCTTTTGTGTTGTAACAGACATAAGAGATAAAGCCCTGTGTGTAGTCTTAACAAAAAACAAATAAGCAAAAAGTTACTTCTCTGGATTCAAACGCGCCCGCAGCCTTTTTATTGCCTGGCTGTGGAGCTGACTCACGCGAGATTCCCCCACATTAAGCACCGCGCCAATCTCTTTAAGATTCAGTTCTTCCTGATAGTACAGCGTCAGAACCATTTTTTCCCTTTCAGGTAACGACTCAATAACATCGATAACCCGCTGACGGAGATCACCTTCCAATAACTGTTGGAGAGGATTTGTCTCATGCTCTTCCTCAATTACTGGCTCACAGCTTTCGCCGTAAATTTCGTGCCATTCGTCATAAGAAAATAGCTGACTGTTATTGGTTTCTAACAGTATTTGCCGATATTCTATCAGATTAATCTTTAATTCTTTAGCAACTTCCTGCTCACTGGCTGGACGGCCTAACTCTTGCTCAAGTTTACGGATGGTTTGCGTGACTTCCCGTGCATTGCGTCGCACACTGCGTGGCGCCCAATCACGGCTCCTCAACTCATCCAACATTGCACCTCTGATGCGCTGCACTGCATAAGTGGTAAACGCCGTTCCCTGTAGGGAATCGTAACGCTCCACTGCGTTCAGCAACCCTATGCCCCCGGCCTGAAGCAGGTCATCAAGCTCGACACTGGCAGGCAACCTCACCTGTAGCCTCAGTGCTTCATGGCGAACCAGTGGTACATAGCGCTTCCAGAGGCTATTTTTGTCCATCACGCCTTCGGCGGTATACAAATCGCTCACAACAACAGACACCTTTGGATAAGAGACTGGATACCATTATCCAATCCCCTAACGGGTACAATCGTTTGAACAATGAAGTAAAAGCGCTTCTTTTTCACCTATGCGAAATTTTTTGTTGTCCGCCTTGTGTCGCAAGTTTCAGGCTGTCCCTGACAATACCCGTCGTCTTTCACGTTGTCTCTTTGTTGGCTGCGTTCGCTCACCCCAGTCGCATAGTTTTACTATGCTCAGGGGTTCACTCCCTTGCCGCCGCGAAACAACGCGAAATACTTAGGGTATTTCCTTTAAATAGCACTTAAAAAATAAGGATCGGCAAGCCGATCCTTATCGTATAAGCAGGAGCTATGCAGGTTGCCCTGCATAAGCCCTTAGCTAGGTAATAAAAATTAACGCAGCAGAGACAGAACGGTCTGTGGAACCTGGTTTGCCTGAGCCAGAACAGAAGTACCAGCTTGTTGCAGGATCTGACCACGGCTCATGTTAGAAACTTCAACCGCGTAGTCAGCGTCTTCGATACGGCTACGAGCAGCGCTCAGGTTGTTAACAGTGTTGTTCAGGTTGTTAACAGTTGATTCCAGACGGTTTTGAACCGCCCCTAAAGAACTGCGCAGGCTGTCTACATCGGAGAGTGCTTTATCCAAAGTTTTCAACGGATCTGCTGTCTTAGATGTAGCTGGGTGCTCTTTTTCTGCTTTAACAAGCTCTTCTTTTGCTCCATCAAGTGCTGTTTGTTTTGCAGCTTTATCTGTTTCAGATGCACCTTTTAATTCCTTCTCAGCTTCTGCGACTTTCTCTTCGGCTTTTGTTAATTCAGTCGGTTTTTCTTTCTCTACTGAGAAATTGTCCAATCCTAACTCATGCTTATCAATTTTTTTCAGTTCGATATCTATCGTTTCATTATCATTAGCACCAACCTGAATTTTCAGAGTAGAATCTTTGCTTAATACTTTGACGTTATTAAACTGAGTTTGTTCAGAAATACGATCAATCTCATTCAGACGCTGAGTCACTTCTTCCTGAATCGATTTCAGGTCACTTTCAGAGTTAGTACCGTTTGTAGCCTGAACACTCAGTTCACGGATACGTTGCAGGTTGTTATTGATTTCGTTCAGAGAACCTTCGGTAGTCTGAGCAATGGAGATACCGTCGTTTGCGTTACGGGAAGCCTGAGTCAGACCTTTAACGTTAGCAGTGAAACGGTTAGCAATCGCTTGACCAGCAGCATCATCCTTCGCGCTGTTAATACGTAAACCAGAGGACAGACGCTCAATAGCTGAACCTAAAGTACCCTGAGATTTAGTCAGGTTGTTTTGAGCCAGCAGAGATGAGTAGTTAGTATTGATTACTGATGCCATAGTAGAGTTCCTTTTTAAAATCAAGTCGATATAATTAGTCTGAGCCTGTTTGCTCACGGTGTTCATCACCGCCAACAGTTTTATCGGCTACTTAAAAAGAACCTTTAATATTTCTTGAAAAAAGTTTTTCATTTTTTTCTTACTCCTTGTATCTACAATGGATTTCAAGTTACATCGCGGCTGCAAAGAAACGAATTTGCCAGGCCAAAGGCTGGACTGCGGTGAAGAAAAGCAGGAACCTTTCATTAATCTCTAGGAACATAGATAACCGTATATTTATAAAAACGGTGACTGAAGTGAGCGAGCACAGCCAATAAATAGACAGCCTGAAAGACGACGAATATACCGATAACCCAAACAGCGCCTGTTCTCATCAACTATTCCATCCATCAAAAAAATCGTTTTCTCAGTAAACTTTTCGCAAATTAATCCGATAACAACTCCAGTGATGCTTTACAAATAAAGGAGTCAATATGGCTAGCATTTCCTCATTAGGGGCCGGGTCCGGGATGGATTTGGGTTCTTTGCTGGATAAACTTCAGGCAGCAGAAAGAAAACGTTTAGAACCATTAGCACAGCAACAAACAAGCTATAAAGCAAAGCTGACCGGTTTTGGCACATTAAAAGGCAGTCTGGAAAAACTTCAGACCGCTTCGGAAGAACTAAAAAAATTCGATAAACTTAATACAACTAAAACAAGCGAAGACCATAAATTATTTACGCCAAGCACGGATTCTAAAGCCAGCCCGGGTAACTATAAGATTACAGTTGAGCAGCTTGCCGTAGCGCAATCGTTGCAATCTCCAGAAGTTTCTGATGTAAAAGAACCGCTGGGAGAAAAAGGTAAAGGAACCCGTACCATTACCATCAGTCAGTCAGGTTTAGGTGAAAAACATAAACCAATGAGCATCACTCTGAAAGATGATGAAACTTCTTTAGAAAATATCCGTGATGCGATTAATAAAAAAGAAGGTGATGTCAACGCCAGTATTATCAAAGCAGAAGGTAATAAAAATTATCTGATCCTGACTTCGAAAAAAACCGGCGAAGACGCAGTGATGACCATTGATGTTCAGGGCGATGATAAATTAAGCAAATTGCTGAATTATAAATCGGACGGCAAAGGCGATGGCACTGGTGTTATGACACAAACTATGGAAGCCGCTAATGCGAAGTTAACCGTTAATGGCATTTCTATTGTACGCCAGAGCAATGAAATAAAAGATGCACCGGAAGGTATTACCCTGAATCTGAAAAAAGTTTCAGAAAAAGAAACTGTAAAAGTTGCAGAGGGCGAACCCAAAGAAAAAGAACAGTTCAAATCAGAAACACTGGTTGTTTCCCGTGATATTGAACCAATGCAGGAATCAATTAAAAAGTGGGTTGATGCTTATAATGACTTACAGTCTACTTTTGATTCGCTGACCAAATTCAAAGCGGTCGGAAAAGGTGAAGCGGCGTCAAAAGATAATGGTGCTTTGCTGGGTGACGGAACACTGAAAAATATCCAGAACCAATTAAGACACCAATTATTTGCTGCCCAGAATGTTGCTGATATCGCTACCTTAAATAAATTGGGTATTAAACAGAAATTGGATGGCACACTGGAAATCAATAAAGATAAACTGGAAAAGAACCTGAAAGAGAAACCAGCCAACGTGAAGGCTTTCTTTATGGGCGATGGTGAAAAAACCGGCTTTGCAACCCAGACTTACAACCTATTAAAGAAAACGTTAGATAGCCATGAAGGGACTATCGCAACCGCAACCGAAGGCATTAATAAAAGTCTTAAAACCCTTGAGAAACAAGTGGAGCGGACAAATGACACTATTGATGCCACAATGGAGCGTTATAAACGTCAATTCACAGAATTGGATAAACTGATGAATTCCCTGAATAACACAAGTTCATCCCTATTCCAGCTTTTAAGATAATTAAAGGATAATATGTATCAACGTTCGGCAAGCCAGTTATACGCTCAGGTAGATCTTGAGAGCGAAATTATGAATGCTTCTCCCTATCAGTTGATTCAGATATTGTTCAATGGGGCGCTCAGCGCCCTACGTCGTGCAATTATTCTGATGCAACAGGGAAATATCCCGGAAAAAGGTTTAGCTATTTCAAAGGCGATAAATATCATTGATAATGGTCTGAAAGAAGGACTTGATTTCGAAAAAGGCGGAGAGATTGCTCAGAATCTTTCTGCTTTATATGATTATATGAGTCGTCGTTTACTCCATGCTAATTTACGCAACGATGAGAAGGCTATTACCGAAGTGATTGATTTACTTACCGAGATTTCAGATTCTTGGCGGCAGATAGGTCCTCATTACAACGCCAGTCAGGATATTGTTTGATGAAAAATGATCTGGATCTTTTGTCAGCTTACCAGCAGATCCTTAGTTTAAGTGAGCAGATGCTTGATTTAGCTAAAAATGAAAAATGGGATGTACTTGTCGATATGGAAATCACCTATCTGAAAGCAGTAGAAGTGGTTACCTTAATATCAGAAGATTCAGATGCGCCTATTTCATTGCAGCAGAAATTAACCAAAATTTTGCAGACTGTCTTGGATAATGAAAATGAAACTAAGCGGTTATTACAAAAACGCTTAGATGAACTCAGCGACCTGATTAAACAGGAAAGCTGCAAACAATTATTGCATGATACTTATGGGCAATTCCCTGTCAGTGATTATGAAATGGAGTTAACGCCTACGACAGAGAAAACATAAAAATAACAGCGGCACCATAATATTTTATTAATATAATAATAATGAATGGTATCGTTTATTGATCTTATTTCAGGTGGTGTCATTTAGTCACCATCCCTTTTTCGGGGATCCTGATTCGGCATTATATTTTATGCATAATTTGCAAACAATCAATATAAAAACACAAACATTTTCAACACAAAAAATTAACGCAAAGATGATAATAACGGCTGTTTCTTGCAAGAAGAATATGGAAGAACAATCAAATTTTATTATTATTTAAAATAATATATTCAATGGAATGATATGAAAAAATTTCTCACTTTTACGATGTTATTTATCCCAGCGATAGGCATCGCTTCGACAAATGAAAATTTAGATTACTGCGCTACGACAGAATCGTGGGCAGCTTATCAGGTTATAAACGCCGCAGTCAGGAAAAATAACCAACTGGATAAGCATCAGGCAAATTCAATATTAATTAACAGACACCTTCTGGAAAAAAATAAGTTACCGATAACTTATTCAGCCTGGGGCGAACTTTATTCCCAGACAATAGAAGTTACCATTCCTTATATTGACAAGAATAAATCACCGGTGATTATTATTGCTTCATCGATTATTTCTGAAGAGGAATGTTCTTTTTCCGATCCCACCTATGTTGATATCACCCCGAAAAGTTATTAATATCCACTAACAAACGAGTCTCGGTGGCTACCCCAGTCACCGACGATTGAATATATCACCTGTCATCCTCAAAAAATTAAAAAAGATGAGGTTTTTATGACGAATAATATTTTACAGGCACTCACTTTATTAAAATCTAAAAAATGGGTCGATCTGACTCACAGCTTTGATCAACATTCTCCTCATTTCTCTATGTTTCCCCCTGCTCAAATAAAAACATTATTTAGTTATCAGGATGGCTTTTTCACCCAACAATTTACTTTTGTCGGGCAATATAGTACGCATATTGATGCCCCCTGCCATTTTATTTCTGATGGACGTTTCCTGAATGGAATTGAATTAAAAGAGCTGGTATTACCATTAATAGTTATTGACCAATCAGAACGGGCAGAACAAGAGCCTGACTTTTCGTTGTCAAAAGAAGATATTCTCTGTTTTGAAGCCGAGCATGGCATTATTGAAGCCGATACTTTTGTTGCATTAAGAACAGACTGGAGTAAACGCTGGCCTTCTCAGGAGAAAATGGAAAATAAAGATATCAATGGAAATAATCAGACACCCGGCTGGGGATTAGATGCTCTAAAATTCCTGTTTGAGGAAAGGAAAATAAAAGCCATCGGGCACGAAACATTTGATACTGACTCCTCGAAAGATGCCAGAAATAATAATGGATTCCTCGGCGAGCATTACGTTTTAGCACAGGATACGTATCAAATAGAAATCATGAAAAATTTAGACAAGGTTCCTACTCGTGGCGCGATTATTTTTAATATTGTCGCTAAACCAGAAAAGGCAACAGGGTTCCCGGTACGTTCATTTGCGATAATCCCGTAAGTTACAATAGTAGTTCAAGCATAACTGACAAAAGAATGCACTAAGCTTGAACTACTTTCCTGACAAAAACTATTTAATGCTTAGAACAATACCTTAAACCCTGCTGTTGTATGTATCGGAGTTTCGATTTTATTGCCATGAAGGTAATTTACCTCAGCGTAAACAGAGATATTTTTATTCACATTAGTATTTATACCCAAACCATATTTACCGGTATTACCGGAGTAATTATTATCAAAAGCCACTTTGTTAATATTGACTTTATTGCTGCCATTAAATTCATGGGAAACAGCCAACTTAGCATATGGCATAATCTCCATACTACCTAATGTCAGATGAGTACCAAAACGTGCACCGGCTTCACTTTGTAAGCTATTTGTTCCGTGAATGTCAGTCTGCATACCATTACTGAGTGTATAATCAGCACTGCTGATGTGAGAATAACTGACTCTTACATAGGGATCAAAAGTAACACGTTGAGATATTGGCAAGGTATAGCCCGTTTCCAATGAAGTCGTGAAAGCCCCCTGATTATAATCAGCCCGTCCGATATCACCGCTATTCATTCTGGCTCTAATTTGGTTTTTCAGACGATTACCTTTCAACACTGCATCAAAATACAAACCTGATTGATCCAGATAAGTAGCATACAGACCACTACTGTAACTCTCAACATCGCCATTACCACCGATATTGAATTTAACATTAGATTTGCTGTATGACGTGAAGGCACCTGCTAATAATTTACCTCTTCCCAGCTCAAATTGTTTACCTACCCCGATTTGCAGCCCATGCATGGTATTTTTAAATGCGGCATCGTGATGAGTATTCAGGCGGCTATTATCGCTAAGATGGTGTACCCAAACCTCCATTTCACCATCATTGCTACGCAAATTGCCTTGCCGCTGGTGTAAAGTATTTAACTCAGTGTTCAGAATATGTTGTGAAGAAGCAGACATGCTCATTATATTTCGGGCACTGGAACTAAAACCAATTGGAACAAGTGTACTCTTATGATCAGTCTTAGTCGGCTTAGTCATTTCTGTCGGATCTTGTTTTAGTTCCTGAGGCAACGCTTTTTCCTCATTTACCAGATACCATTCCGTATGTTCGCCATCTTTTTTACTCTCTAACCGATAACGATATTTATGAATACCAATATCTACGATGCCTTCTTTGTTCAGTAAATCAAACTGAGCATCACCTGCATTGATATAAACAAGACGGATATTTTCTGGGTGAACAATTTCCCGCCCCCTATCTTGGACTAGGATGCCAAAATTACCAGACGCACGGCCTGTCACATAAATCAGATCACCAATATTATCAGCAAGGCTGGTAGATAATTCAAAATTACCGGTACCCGATAAGTTATTTATCTCCAATTTATTATATTGTGCCCCTGACTCATACCCATCCATTATTATTTTACTATCTGGCAGCATTTCGAGATTATGGATCTGCGTCACTAAATATGGCCCTGGTTTTTCAGGGAATGGGGCATCACCATCTTCTCCATCATCTTCATTCCATGATGGAGTAATCACTACGACTCCAGCTAATTTTAAGTTTTCAATTGAAACATTAGCTGCTGGCACGGGAGTATTTACCTTCACGTTGACAAAATTATCATCAACATTATCAATTGTTAACTCTGCACCTTTAGCAATATAAAGTCTTCCTCTTGATATAGAGTGTGCTTCCATATCAAGTTCACCACCAGTGTTAATAGTTGTATCCTGAATTATCGGCTTCCCTTGACTTTTTCCTTTACGCTTTAACATAAATATTGATGAACCTTTATTAACAATAGAGTTAATCGCTGTTCCTGCATCCTCTATTCTTAAAGTTGAATTTTGATTCAAAGTTATATTTTTTATTTTTTTATCATCACGCAAAAAAATTATGGATTCATTGAATACAGTATCTGAAGGGATGTTATCAATAAAATAGGTTAGCTCATTATTTGTACTAAAAGGATCAAAGCTTCTATCATCAAAAACACCAGAGTTCGAGTCAGCAATAGCGTAACCTGACACACTGAAAACAAACGCAGATATAACTAAAGACAAATAGGTTTTTTTCACTCTACAACCTCTATATTACATTCTCTTTCTTTAGCACTCGATACAACTGACATAAAAAGTGCCGTAACTTAATAAAGTTACATTATTTTTATTTTACCCATTCATCATTAATCAACTATTCCCACGCCATATTCACTTAATAAAAAACACGGAACATACATTAATTATCTCGATGATTTATTCAAATAATTCAATTAGAAATAATCTAGCATCATCCA
>NZ_CAWQMW010000188.1:0-89047 GCF_963895965.1 Xenorhabdus sp. PB30.3
TATCTGCGGTGCTTTCGTGTATTTAACGGGGCCAGAAGCCCAATCACGTGCCCAAAAAGGATTGTTTAGGGATGAGGCAGGAAAAATCGAAAGATAAGGATTTATAATGAAAGCAACAAACCGCGTTATTTTCAACGCGGTTTGTCAGCAGTCTGATTGCTCCCTTAGTAGGGAGCAATATCTGGGGTGAATCATGGCAAGCGTTTAAGAGCAGATTTAGTGAACCAGTAAACCCCACTTGCTATTAATAATGAATTAAGGGCGGGTATTCCCCATTCAACAGTTAACCCAATAATACTGCCAACGAGACTGGCGATAATAGCAGCCCAGCCTATAACCGGTGTTTCAGGCGGAAGTTGTCCTTTTTGTCTACTTTCATCCAATACCTTTCGATAAGAACGCAAAATATAGTAATCAACCAGCATGACTCCCAAAATTGGTGGGAAGACAACGCCGAGTACAGTAAGGAAATCCACAAATCGATCTAGAATACCCAAAATAGAAAATAGGGTTCCCAATATCCCAATTACTATTGTTGTTGGAGGATAACGTAGTTTTTTCCCGGTAATTCCTTCGACAGCAATGATAACGCCCAATGATGAAGAGTACAGATTCAGGTCATTCACTCTTAATGTTGAAAACACTACAACGAACAAACCCGCACCACCCGCGGCCTGGGACATAATGGTGACAACATCGGCTGTATTTAATGCTTTCGCGATTAAAATAGCCAGCCCATTAATAACAAACTCACCGGCAAGAATCGTCAACAGTGTGATCCCAAAAACATGTTGCCCTGATTTGGTATAACGAGTCAGATCAGGAGTCATCAAACTGGCAACAATTGCGCCACCGACAACTATGGTGATACCTGCACTGATAGATAAAGTTTCATCTGAATGAGGTAACTGCATAATTTCATACCAATTCTGGGCGGAATCACCGGGCAGTACAATGGTGGAAATATAAACAACTAACAGGATAAACATGGGGACAGCAATTCTGGCAGTGAATCGCAATGCTTTAAAACCAAAAGCGACAAGAGTCGTCAATATAGTACCGGATATGATTGCCGCTAGACTAAAGCCAAGTTTATCCCCGCAAGCGAAGTTAAGGGATTTAGCGAAAATAGCATTTTGAATGCCAAACCAGCCTAATAAACTGACGGCAATAACAAGACCGATCAACACGGAACCTATTCGTCCAAAACCGCACCACCGGGCCAATAAACTACCGGATAAGCCTTCACGCATGCCGGCAAAACCGAGGCCAAAAGTGACAATACCAAATATCAGACTGCCAATAAAAATAGCAATAAATGCATCGGTCAGTGTCATAGCGTTGCCGAGGACAGCACCTAACATAAATTGATCCAATGCGGTTAACATGCCCATATGGACGATAGCCACGCTCAGCAAAGATAAACGTTGTTGTTGTGGTACTCGGCTTAGTGGGCTGTGTTCAATTTTGACCACTACCATCGATCATTCCCTGATTTTTAGATAAATAGAACGCCTTTCTCAATTAGACGTTCAGGAATATAACTATCTAATTGTAAATGCCTGCAAAATTCCTCAAATTGCTGATTCGAGTGAACATTCGCTTTCTGATAGATGTTATATATCCGATTTTCTATTGTCTTAGGCGTGACATTGTAAATCTGAGCTATTTCCTTACTTGAACGCCTTTGCAACATCAAAAAGATGACATCCAGTTCCCCTTTGGTAAACAGGTCTGTTTCAGCCTCAGTTGTTAACACGCTGGGTTTGTGTTGATTAATATATTTCAGAGGGGAAAGACTACTGAGTGGCTTGGCATTCCAGACAATGCCAATGCATTCTTTTTCATCGTTGTACACAGGGAATTTTTCGCTGATAAAAGGGGCGAGGCTATTTTTTCCATACCAATAATGGGTTTCGATGATGGAAACCCTGTCTTTTGATTCTTCGGTTCTCCGGTCATGCTCTTTTAAATCTTGTGTAAATTGATCTTCAGACCAGTGAGCCGGAAATTCACAATCAAGTTTACCCTCTACGTCAAAATTTTCAGGTGTATTAGTGTATAGATAGGCTGCTTTATTCATATAGATATGACGGGACTCTAAATCCTTTATGCCCCAAGGATCGCTGAGATGTTCCATCATAGCGATCAACCCTTTCAAGTAGGTTTCATTATTTTTATAGAGTGAACTCATTTTTATCTCATATAGTTTACATGTGGTAAATTTTATTATGTAAATAGTAACCAATATATCTATATGTTATTCCTCATTGATCTTTAAATAGAAGTCATAATTTTGATATGGAATGGGCGAGTTTTTGATAAAAAGCATTGGCATAAGTCATATTTACTTTATTTAATATTATTTTTGTATTTTTATTATTATTTTTTAATGGTGTTAATCAAAATATAACTCGAAAAATTAATATTTTCCATAAAAAACAATTTAGTTGTATTATTAAATAATAAGGTTAGAAAGTAAATTGCTACCATTTTTTATGCTTTATAGCAAGAGTGTTCTTCACTCTTCCGAAATTTAATAAAAAATGTTTATCCTAAAAGGTCATATAAATTAGATGGTTACATATTTTCCTGGGCATTGCTATGTATAAAAAACAAAAAATGGAATACCTGAGAAAAAATTTACAGTATTTACTTGATTCTAGAGGGGAAACCCGGGTGTCACTTTGTGACCGGACGGGGCTTAATCGAACAACGATCTACAATATTTTAGATGGTCGGGTACAAAGTGTTCACTCCTCAACAATCCAAAAAGTATCTAATTTTTTTGGGATTTCTTATAGTGAGATCGAGGCGATTGATATCGCAGAAAAAGAGCGCATTGATGCAATTGTTTCTTATGAAGGGAATATGAATCCGTGTGCTGTCCCGCTGTTTATGCAATCTGAGTGTGTTACTGCCGAGTTTTATGAAAGTAAAATTGGCACACTTATTGTCGGAAGAACATTAACTTATTATTTTGGTTCTGGCCCTAATGTTGTCGCTATTTTACTTGAGAATGATTTTTCGGGTAAATATAATGCTGGTGATTTACTAATAGTCAGGAGAGGTAATTATCAGAGCGACAACCCTAAATTATGTTTCGATCCAAAACAGAAAAAGTTTCATATCAATGAGTCTTTTGTTGAGAATTCAGACGATTTTGCAGTGATTGGAGATATAATGGAAGAGCGGTTTGGGTATGGGAAAAAAATATAAATTATTGGGATTTAACAGTTACGATAATACAGCCAATGTATTGATTTTATCAACAGGAAAAGTTTTAAAAATCAATGTGAAGGAGTTAGAAAAGAGTGAAATAGCAGATGACTTAGATAGTCACGAAACGAAATCGCTCTACAGAAAAATATATTCTAGTTTTCCAAATTCACCCTCAATCTATGAAATTGAGGAGCGTAACGAAAAATCCTGGGTTGTTTATTCACTTCTCGCCCTGTTACTAACAATTTTCTATACTTTCAGTAATATAGCGGCAGCGAAACCTGTCTATATCGAATATTTTGATATTATTGTGACTCCGGGTACTTTCATTTATCCGTTCTCATTTTTAGTTATTGACTTGCTCAGTGAGTTTTACGGATTCCGGCTGGCAAGAAAAGCAATATATATGTCTCTGGTTTCTAACCTGATTATTGTCTCGTTATTAAGCATATCGACGGGTCTACCGGCCATTCCGGGCTGGGGTTTGAATGAGCAGTATAATGCTTTGATGAATCACATCTTGTCGGCGATTTTTGCTTCTTCATTGTCATTTTTAGTCTCAGAGCTGGTTAATTCGTATGTCTTGTGTAAGTTAAAAGACATGACAAATTCTCGGTTTCTGGCACTAAGGGTGTTTTTTAGTACGTTTATAGCATCAATCCTTGATAGTTTTGTTTTCTGTTTTGTTGCATTCTACGGAAAACTTCCTACCAATCAGATTATTGGAATGATGGTAGTTCAGATCTTAATTAAAATCTTCTTTGCTTTGTTTAACGTCTTTCCTGCTTATGGCTCGCGTTATTTGTTCAATCGCTGGGTTGTTAAGGCTGCACATTAATCAACCGCATGGAGAGCATTTCTCCATGCTATTTCATCGATAAAATCCTGCCTAATGTAGTATAACATCCTGCTATATCCCCTGTTTTCTATGTTGATTTTTTGTTGTCTGTGCTCCTTTATTGTCTTAATACAACTCGAAACTCATGGGGGATATTGATGAAATTGCTGATGGTTAGCCTTCAATTTAAACTTTATCGTGATTAAAAGGATACTATAAATTCCGTATATTTATACAGTAGTACTTTTCATATTCACGTTACCTATGCAATAAATTTCGTAAAATATGCTTATTTTTTTGTATTTAGTAAAAAACTCAGCAAATTAAATTTTTATTGATATAAATCAATAAGATAAATTAACGTTAATCATTTTGTATTTTTTGCTAGTTAAATAAAAACGCGAATATTGTGTAGCTAAATCAACATTTGAGCTTTTATTTGTTGATTTTGTCATGAGTCTGGTGTATTAATTTGGCTGTAAAAATATAAGTTATAATTAAGATTTTGTCAGATAACCGGGGAGTGAGTTATCACTGCCTTTTATTTAGACAAATAATTTTCATTATTTTGAATATACCTAATGGATTTCGAGTTGCATCGGGCGGTAAGGGAAAGACTCTCAGGAGCATAGTCAACTATGTGACAGGGGGAAGTGAACGAAGCCAACAAAGTAGCAGCTTGAAAGACAGAAGGTAATTAGCTTTAAACTAACCCAACACCAGGGTAATCTCTGAACGTTTTTTGTTCTTATGGTAATCGGTCTCTTGGTCAGCATCGCTGGCTAAGAGACCGAAAAACCTTCATCTGGTAACACATTCTAAATGAATCGTTTTGCTATTGTTCGATAACATTCTTCCTGGCCTGAAATCTCACCAAACTCAGCTCTTATTATCATTCCTTCTATAAATGTTATCAGTGCTTCTGCTTTGCTCTCTGCATTTCCCTGATTGGTTGAGTAAATAGATAACAATAGTGATTTTATCCATGCCTTATGTTGTTGGGATTGTTTAACGATAGCTTCATCGTGCCCTTTAAATTCAGCCAGAGCATGCATGAACAGGCACCCTTGAAAATCTTCCGTAGCAAACCATGAAAAATGCCAGTCGAGGATTGCATTAATTTTGTTTTCAACTCCCTCCGCTGAAGATGCAGCAACAGTGAGTTCCTGCTGAAATCTTTGGTGGCGTCTGAGTAACACTTCTTCAATCAGCTTATTTTTAGAACCAAAGTAACGATACATGGATGTCTTGGAAACATTTGCCTGATCTCTGATCAAGTCGACACCAACAGAGTTATAGCCAAATTGATTAAATAGCGACTCTGCAATATCTAAGATGTGTTCTTTTTTGCTCATGATGTTTCTTCTTAGTTATTCAAAAAAGTTCTAGTGATATGGTTTTTAATATGATTCTAGTCTTGCTTTATTGTGAACAGGTCTGTACATTTAATTTTAGTGTACAGATCTGTTCACATGGTATCATATTATTGGGATTTATGGCTTTCAGCTAATCTAAAAATTAAATAATCCATATTTTTGTAATGTAGTTAAGAGAGCTTATAAGGCCATTAGTTTTTCTACTACTCGCTAAATGGTACGGAGAAAATATGTCTGTGTTCGTTGAGAAAAGATTCCCTATTCCTCCATTTAATTATGAAACAGCTACACAAAAAGTCCGTATTGCTGAAGATAGCTGGAATACGCGTGATGCTGATAAAGTTGTGTTGGCATACAGCAAAGATACTAGGTGGCGAAATAGAACAGAATTCGTTAATGGCCGGGATGAAGCAAAAAAATGGCTAGTTCGAAAATGGATAAAAGAGAAAAGTTATCGGTTAATTAAAGAGTTATGGGCAGTGGAAGGAAACCGGATTGCTGTAAGGTATGCCTATGAATGGCATGATGATTCGGGTAATTGGTTTCGTTCATATGGTAATGAAAATTGGGAATTTGATGAGCATGGAATGATGATAAAACGTTTTGCAAGTATTAATGATATCCCTATAAATGAAGATGAACGTAAATTTCACTGGCCTTTGGGGCGTCGACCAGATAATTATCCGGGGCTAAGTGAATTAGGTTTGTAATTTTAATAAGTTAAAAAACTAACTTATGGTTTTGAAAAATTATAGGGCTTGTACAAAAATCTCCGTACAGGCTCACTAGCTTTGGATAGATCATAATCTGTCGATTTTCGGTTGAATTAACTTACTTGTTCATTTCAGTCTGTTTTGACTGATAATTTTCTTTTGGGTGTTACAATATTTTATTTCATTCTGGTTTTTTAAGTTATTATTTCTTCAATAGACTGTTTTTATAAAAAGATAATAAACCCCACTTTTTAACATTTATTGAAATAATCAACATTATTCCCCCATCATATAATATTTGTTAATGTGTATTCACTTTGCCCTCCTACTGAACTCCCAAAAATAAGGAATTAAAGACATGGAACGCGTTCCCTTGCTTGCTCTTTTATTCACTCTGACTGTTTCTATTTCAGCATGTAAGCCAGCAGATTCGTGTCAGGTTGATGGATCTTCTTTTCTTACTTGTCTGAGGTTAGCTGATGAAGGTGATGCAGTTGCGCAATATAAGATCGGGAAAATGTATGAAAAAGGACTAGGAGTTCCATTAGATAATCAGGAAGCAATCAGGTGGTATACCGAATCTGCTCAACAGGGAAATACTGATGCTCAGGCGGATCTTCATGAGCGCTATAAGGTAGAGGCTGAAAAATACAAAATTGCTGCGGATCAGGGGGATATCGAGGCACAAAATACTCTTGCTGGTCTCTACCATAAAGGATGGGGAGTAGAGCAGGATTATAAAGAGTCTTTCAAATTGTATCTCGCTGGTGCTAATCAGGGGAATGTTTATGCTCAGTATTTTGTAGGGTATTACTATAAGGAAGGATTAGGCGTCGAGCAGGATTATCAGGAAGCGTTCACATGGTATGAGAAATCGGCTGAACAGGGAGATCCCGATGCACAAGTGGACATAGGGTATCTTTATGAGAAAGGGCTTGGTGTACAGCAGGACTATCAGGAAGCAGTAAGGTGGTATCTCCAGTCGGCTGAGCAGGAACACGCTTTTGGGCAGGTCAGTCTTGGCAATCTTTATAATCAGGGACTGGGAGTTGAGCAGAACTATCAGGAGGCCGCCAAATGGTATCTCTCCGCAGCTGAGCAGGGCAGTGTTGATGCTCTGAATCATCTGGGGTATTTCTCCTTTAAAGGAATGGGTGTTTCTCAGGATTATAAAGAAGCAATGAAGTGGTTCAGTCAGGCTGCTGAACAGGAGAATGCCTATTCACAGTATTTTATTGGCTACTTATATAAAGAAGGGCTAGGAGTAGAACAAAACTATCCGGAATCGGTTAAGTGGTACCTCAAAGCCGCTGAGCAAGGGGATGTCGATGCACAGTTTGATCTTGGTAATCTTTATCGGGATGGATTGGGCGTAGAAAAAGATCATCAGCAGGCTATGAAATGGTATCAGGCAGCGGCTGATCAGGGAAATGCCTATGCACAGGTCGAGCTAGGTGATTTCTACTAGGATGGGTTGGGTACAGAGCAAGATTATCAGCAGGCGCTGAAATGGTATCAGGCAGCGGCTGAGCAGGGAAATGCCTATGCACAGGCTGAACTGGGTGATTTCTACAAGGATGGATTGGGTACAGAGCAAGATTATCAGCAGGCGATGAAATGGTACCGCGCCTCCGCTGAACAGAAAAGCCACTATGCGCAGTATTATATGGGGGAGTTTTATTACTACGGATTCGGCGTTAAGAAGGATTATCAGGAAGCACTCAAATGGTATAAACAATCAGCTGAGCAGGGTGATCCTGATGCAATGTTTAGTATCGGATATCTCTATGATAAGGGGCTGGGAGTAGAACAGAACTATAAGGAAGCCGCCAAATGGTATACCGAGGCCGCTGAACTGGGGCATACGAAGAGTCAGGATAATCTTGGCGATTTTTATAGACGAGGTTTTGGTGTAGAACAGAATTATCAGGAAGCGATTAAATGGTATCTGCCGGCCGCAGAAAAAGGTAATACCAATGCGCGGGATAATATCGGGTATTTATATTTTAAGGGGAAAGGAGCCCCTCAGGATTATAAAGAAGCCGCGAAATGGTTCAGTCAGGCTGCGGAGCAGGGAAGTGCCTACTCACAATATTTTATTGCCTATTTATATAAAGAAGGCTTGGGGGTAGAACAAGACTATCCGAAAGCTGCTAAATGGTATCTTAAATCAGCCGAACAGGGAGATGTTGATGCGCAGTCTGATCTTGGCAGTCTTTATCGGGATGGATTAGGAGTAGAAAAAGATTATCAACAGGCAATGAAATGGTATCGGGCAGCGGCTGAACAGGGAAATTCCTATGCTCAGTATTATGTGGCTGATTTCTATTTTGATGGTTCCGGTGTAGAACAGGATTATCAGGAAGCGCGTAAACAGTACTTGAGAGCTGCTGAGTTGGGAAGTACTGATGCGCAAGTTAGCATCGGATATCTTTATGAGAAAGGATTTGGCGTAGAGCGGGACTATCAGGAAGCCGCCAAATGGTATGCCGAGGCGGCTGAACAAGGAAATTCGGTTGGTCAGACTAACCTTGGCTTGCTTTATGAAGAAGGATTAGGTGTCGGAAAAAACTATCAGAAGGCAGCCAAATGGTATTTTCTTGCTGTTGAACAACAGTACGCCAGAGCCCAGTTCAATCTGGGGACTTTATATCTGAAGGGGCTGGGGTTTACACAAGATTTTGAAGAGTCAGCCAAATGGTTTACTAAAGCGGCTGAGCAGGGTTATTCAGACGCTCAGTTTAATCTTGGTTATCTGTATAAATATGGGCTAGGTGTACCACAAAACTATACCAAATCAGCTAAATGGTATATGAAAGCGGCTAAACAAGGGGATGTCGATGCACAGTATATACTGGGGGAATATTACGCATCGGGATTAGGAGGGCATCAAGATTATGAAGAGTCGGCTAAATGGTATCTTAAAGCGGCTGAACAAGGGGATGTTGATGCGCAGGTTAATATTGGCTATTTCTACATGGATGGTTTCGGCGTTCAAAAAAATAGCAAGACTGCAATGGAATGGTTATTGAAAGCAGCTGAGAAAAACTCCGCATTGGCAGCAAATAATATTGGTGCACTTTACTTGGGTGGTAATGGGATAAAAAAAGACGCTAAAAAAGCGCTAGAGTGGCTTATCAAAGCGGCTGAACAAGGTGATGCTACCGCACAATTAAATCTGGGACGCATTTATGAACAGGGCCAAATTGTGCAGCATGATGATGAAAAAGCACTTTTTTGGTATCAAAAAGCGCAGGAAAACGGAGCGGCGGGTGTCGGGAAGAAAGTGGAAATATTAATGAAAAAACTCAGGAAATAACGAAGCTCTCCACAATAATCAATCAGGAACAACAACATGGAACGATTACTCTGTATCAGCTTTTTTCTGGTTTTCAGCGTATTAACCACAGCATGTAAACCCCAGGATCCCTGCCAGATAGAAGAAGGGGCTTTTTCAGCCTGCTTACGATTAGCGAACGATGGTAATACGCAAGCGCAATTTAAAACCGGGCGATTGTATGAAAAAGGATTAGATGTCCAGCAGGATTATAAAGAAGCTGCTAAATGGTATAGAAAGGCTGCTAATCAAGGAGATGCAGGGGCACAATATTATCTGGCTTCTCTTTATCATAAGGGACTCGGAGTAACACAGGACTCCAAAGAAGCAGCTATATGGTTTCTCAAAGCGGCTAAACAAGGAAATTATGATGCTCAGTCAAATATTGTCGGTCTTTACCTTGAGGAATTAGATGTCGGGCTGGATGACAGCGATATATACAAATGGAATATTCGCTCTGCTGAACGGGGAAAGGCGATTGCGCAGGCTAACTTAGGATATATGTACTTTAATGGATTAGGTGTGCCACAAGATTATGATGATGCTATTAGCTGGTACGTTAAAGCCGCAGAAAAGGGAGATCTGTATGCTCAAAAGATGCTTGGACATATTTATACTGAAGGATATAACGGGCAGAGCAACTATTCCAACTCAGCAAAATGGTATGCTGAAGCTGCTAAACAGGGCGATGCCGAATCACAAGTAAAATTGGGCGATTATTACCGAACCGGTTCTGGCGTGTCTCAGAATTATAAATTAGCGTACAAATGGTATGAAAAAGCAGCCAAACAGAAAGATGCTAACGCCCAGAATGCGCTGGGTTATTTATATATGGAAGGGCTGGGAGTAGAGAAAAGTGGCTGGATAGCAATGGGATGGTTTTCAAAAGCATTTCTGCAAAAGAACCTTCAGGCTTCAGAAAATATTGGTCATCTTTACTGGACCGGCAATTGGATAGGAAAAGATCACAATAAGGCCATGGGATGGTATCTGAATGCTGAAGAGTCTCTGTCGGCTTTAGCTCAGCGAAATCTGGGGATAATTTATGAATTGGGTGAGGTTGTCCCGAAAGATGAGAAAAAAGCACTTGAATGGTATCAGAAAGCGTTTGATAACGGATTTATCGATTTAGATACCAAAATTCAGGATATGAAAGATAAACTCAAATAAAATTGTTGATCCTGTATACAAATTTATAAATTCCCCCGTCATATTGAGCGGGGGAATTCAAAACAGTGAAGTATTAACTTGCTCGTAATATCAAGAAAAACAAACTTTCGCCCAGCGTGCCAGACCTGTCGTCACAGACCCAAAGTAGTTACCACTGACCAGAGGCACTTCCGGTAATACCTGCTCAACCGCCTGACGCAGAATAGGAGAGCTGGCTGAACCACCGGTCATAAAAATGACGTCCGGTTGGATGCCACCTTGAGTAACTGCCTCGCTGACCAGTCTGGTCATTTTATCTTTCGTAGATTCGATAGCAGTTATCATTTGATCGCGCTGAATATCGACTTCAATAATTTCTGATAATAAATTTAACTGAGCACGGTATTCACTGTTATTTGACAGTGCAATTTTCGCTTCTTCAGCACTGCGTACCAGACTGTAGCCCAGTGTTTCGTGGTGAACTTTCAGTAACCGTGCCAGTTTTTCCGGCTCTTGTGCATCTCGGTGTAAAGATTTTAATGCGGTTAAGTTCTGGCGAGAATAAAACTCTTTTTGTGCCTGCACATCATTGATGGCAATCGGGTTCCAGAACTGGGTGAGGGGCATCTCAATACCTGATGCAAATTTACTGCCTAAGCCAAAAGGGTGCATCAGTTGTTTAAACGTCAGATTGATATCCAGATCGTTACCACCAACACGTTGACCGGTGTGCGCCAGTAAACTGTCACTACGTTCAGATTTACCACACCAGTCCGGCCCCATCTGAATGAGCGAACAGTCTGTTGTTCCGCCGCCAATATCAACGACTAAAACGACTTTATTTGCAGTCAGGGTGGATTCATATTCCAGCCCCGCCGCGACAGGCTCAAACTGGAATTCTATATTGCGAAAGCCTGCCCGTTTCGCTGCCTGTAACAAAATCAACTCGGCCTGCTGGTTCGATTTTTCACCACCACGTCCGTGAAAGTTAACCGGCCGGCCAATAACGACTTCTTCAACACATTGCTGGGTTTTGTTTTCTACCTGCTGCTTGATGTTGGACATCATGGCGCAAACCAAATCTTCGAAAAAGCTGATTTGCACTTCTCTTAGCCCCATGGCACCGAGGAAAGATTTTGGTGATTTGACGTAATAAATATCCTGAGGGTCTTCCAGATATCGTGCCAGTGCAGCCTGACCGAATACGATATCTTCAGGTAAAAGTTCGATACCTTCCTCACGATTTGCCGTAATTGCGCTGCGGAGTAACTGCTCACCGACTGGAGAACCCGGAGTAATATTTCTGTGGCGAAACAAGTGCTCAGAAACTGATTCTCGGGTTGGTGCTGCCAGTGCAGAAGGCATATAAAAATTGTCATTTTCAATAGCGATCAGCTGTGGCGTATTTCCGAACATTTCTGCTACTGCGCAATTTGATGTGCCATAGTCAAAACCGATGAACATAGGTTTCCTCGTCTTCAATTGTCGAAAAATCGTAAAAAGGGCGCAGATGCTATCGCAAATTAAATTCAAAGGCGAGTGACTTCGATAAGATTATCTGGATGGTTTTGTCAGGCTGGTTTCCAGTAAGCTGAAATATGTGCTGGAAACCAGTTTATTATCAGAAAGGCGGTGGGTATTTACCGCTTTCAGGAAAGGTAGATTATGGCGTTAAAGTTTATTGCCTTTCAGCCCGTCTTTGCATTGCTCTGGCATGATAGGCGATATGCTCCTCAATAAAGCTGGCAATGAAATAGTAGTTGTGATCATAACCCTGACGAAAGTTGATTGTTATCGGGTAATTTTCTTCATTACAGGCATTCAGTAATAAGTCGGGGCGCAACTCGCGGTTCAGAAAATCGTCACCCGTTCCTTGCTCAATTAAAAGTGGTAATTGTTCTTTTACTTCACCATTTTTAATTAATTCTACCGTATCATATTGTTTCCATAGCGATCGGTCTTCGCCCAGATAAGCAGAAAACGCTTTTTCTCCCCACGGAACCTGACTCGGGGCTACAATTGGTGCAAATGCCGACACACTGCAATAACGTTCCGGGTTTTTCAACGCAATAACCAACGCACCATGTCCACCCATAGAGTGCCCACTAATGGCCCGTATATCGTTAACATTAAACTGCTTCTCAATTAACTCAGGTAACTCTGAAACAATGTAATCATACATCTGATAATGCGCTGCCCAGGGCTGTTTCAGTGCGTTGAGATAGAACCCGGCCCCTTTTCCAAGATCGTAGGCGGGATCGTCAGGAATATCATCGCCTCGCGGACTGGTATCCGGAACAACAATAACGATGCCATGTTCTGAGGCGTAACGCTGAGCACCGGCTTTGGTAATGAAATTCTGCTCAGTACAGGCTAATCCGGAGAGCCAGTACAATACCGGTAATTTCTTGTCTTTTATCTGAGGCGGCAGAAAAACTGCAAACTTCATCTGACAATTCAGAGTACTGGATTCATGTTGGTAGACATCCTGCCACCCGCCAAAGGATGCGCGATGTTCAATTCTTTCCATTACTTTTCTCTCTAAAACGGTAGAATGTGGAGACTGTGCAATTAGTAGTGAATTACCGTCCGGATAGATTTACCTTCATGCATCAGCTCAAAGGCTTCATTAATATCTTCCAGTGGCATTTTATGTGTCACGAAAGGTTCCAACTCAATTTCACCCTTCATTGCATCTTCAACCATTCCCGGTAGCTGGCTGCGCCCTTTGACACCGCCAAAGGCTGTTCCTTTCCATGTCCGACCGGTAACAAGCTGGAATGGACGAGTAGAAATCTCCTGTCCGGCACCTGCAACACCGATAATGACTGACTGACCCCAGCCACGATGAGCACTTTCAAGCGCTGCACGCATGACATTGACGTTACCAATACATTCGAAAGTATGGTCAACTCCCCATTTCGTCATATCCAGAATAACCTGCTGAATAGGTTTGTCATGATCGTTGGGATTGATGCAATCTGTAGCACCAAATTGTCTGGCTAATTCAAACTTAGTCGGGTTGGTATCAATAGCGATAATACGGCCTGCTTTAGCCTGACGAGCTCCCTGAAGGACGGCAAGCCCGATACCACCCAGCCCGAAAACAGCCACAGAATCTCCCGGTTGAACTTTAGCCGTATTATGTACAGCACCGATACCAGTCGTTACGCCACAACCTAATAGGCAAACATGTTCATGATTTGCTTCCGGGTTGATTTTTGCCAGTGAAACCTCGGCTACAACGGTATATTCGCTGAATGTGGAACATCCCATATAGTGATAAACAGGTTGTCCGTTGTAGGAAAAGCGGGTTGTTCCATCAGGCATCAGACCTTTTCCCTGAGTATCGCGAACTGCAATACAGAGGTTAGTTTTACCGGACTGGCAAAAATCACATTGACCACATTCAGCTGTATACAATGGAATGACATGATCGCCGGGTTTAACACTGGTAACGCCTTCACCAACTTCAATAACGACTCCAGCACCTTCGTGTCCGAGCACAACAGGGAATAAACCTTCGGGATCATCACCTGAAAGCGTAAAAGCATCAGTATGGCAAACACCGGTATGACTAACTTTGATCAGTACTTCACCGGCTTTCGGCGGTGCTACATCAATTTCAACAATTTCGAGTGGTCTGTTTGGCCCAAAGGCAACGGCAGCACGTGATTTCATAACATCCCTCTTTTTGATGAGATAAAAAAGTAAAGGTGAGATTGTGTGCATATGGCTATGACGCACACAGAAAAAGTTGTATCGCAAATTTGCTCATCAATTGATTGCGCCTGATGAAAATTATGAACGATATTGCATTCAGTTTACCTGATTGTGAGTGATAATCATCATGTACTGTTTAATCGCTTTGTTGCGATAAACCCCAGCGCAAACGGAGCACTGAAATAAAACTGAGGCTCAAGAGCATGAGCATAAATATCATACCCGAATGTATTGTTTCGAAATAAGTGGTGATCCACTGGAAACATAATGCTCCTAATGCCAGTCCACCAAAAAATGCAGAGGATACTCTTCCTGATGCTATGGGAATATCTCCAAAACATTCGTGCTGTATGAGCATAGCCATAGCCAGAGCGTTGGTTGCTACAAGGGTACAGCCAATTCCTATCACTCCGACATAAATTAACCAGAGATTTTGATGGGTTGCATTGAACGTTGCAATTAAGGCCAGGAATGCAAATATAAATAGTAATGCCAATAAATCAGATTCCTGCTTGAATCTATTTGCCAGAGGTGTCAGAAATAAACGGGAACACCAGCCGATTAATCCAAATAACGTGATAAGAAATGCTGCCTGTTCCAAAGACATCCCCAGTTGAACAGCAAAGATTGGGACTTGAGTAATAAAAGCGGATAAGACAACACCAACACAGCCCTGCATTAACATCAGCATACTTATCATATTTAACTGTGCTGAATTCCGGTGTTTTATTGAGGTTCTGGGTTTTGTTGGATAAATAGTTATTTTAGAAGACCAATTATGAACATAGACTAAAAGTGCCATCAATAAACATAATGGAATTATTGAACCTAATGCCGCTTTCCAACCCGATTGTGTAGCAATCAATGGTAAAACTGACCCTGCTGCTAGTGCGGCTATTTGAACACCGGATTGCTTCAATCCCACCATGAATGATTTGTTTTCTGGAGCAACCTGAGATGCAATCGCTTGGTTAGTCATTGGATTTGATAACGCTTGTGCAATGCCGCAAATCGCTATTGCTAACATCATTAACCAAGGATGGTTTGCCAGAATTAATACTGTAAATGCCCCTCCAGTAGATAGAAATAAGATAATTCCCGCCCAGCGAACGCCCCACTTTTTCACCCATTGCCCGGCAAATAAAGATAAAATGGCTGCCACACCAAATGCTGCCAGTGTAAATCCTCCCAAGAGTTCACGATCAATTATTCCTTCTCTTAGAATAAAAGGTGCTAGCGCTCCACACGCGTAAAGAATTAGCATAGGTAGTGCCATCGCTAGTATTAGAATAATTCCCAGAGATAGTTTCTCTTTTTTATTATTTCCTTCCATTTTTCTCACCATGGTTTTCCTCATAAAAATAATTATTTTTAATAAATGTATCTTTATAATTGATATGGTTTTAACTAATTTATAGTAAATATAGCCTTCGTATTTCAAGTTTATTCTTTGTTAGCTCTGTTCATCCCTTTGGTTACTATGGTTATAAATAGGGAGTTATCTATGCTGAATGGATTCGTTTTTTTCCCGTTCAACGTAATCTGAAATCCATTGAATATACCATGTTAAGAATTTTATTCTGATAACAAGATAATGACTGGATAGAGTGAGTGTTTATTTTTGTTTGTTGGGTTTTATTTCTGTCTTTATTTTATTTGTTTGCTATAAAAAAATAAAAATGCGTAACAAAATAACTTTATTGAAAAGTCATTTCTTTTTCTTATTATGATTTTTTGAAATGGTTAACCGAAATTATTAATATAAACTAATGTGAATGTCATTGGTTATTCAGGATGAACGTTGTTTATTCAGCAATGAGTAGTAATCACATTAATGATTTTTGTTATTAAGCTCCGGAAATATATTTGTAATAAATCAGGTGGGTAAATGATAGGTACGAAAACGTTCGAGGTATTCCCTTCTGTTGATATTGTCGATGGAATAGCGATGACATCAAATTCTGCAATTCGTCTAACTCGTGGTGAAAGTGCAACATTACGGCGGCCTTTAGGTACTCCGGCAGAAGTCGCGTTGGCCTGGCAAAATGCTGGAGCAAAATGGATACATGTAGTTGATCTTGATGCTGCGTCAGGCCGGGGTTCAAACAGTCATTTGATTGCCGATGTTATCGAGGCGGTCGATATTAATGTACAAGTCTGTGGCGGTATCAGAAATGAAGAGATCTTGAGCCGGGTATTGGCAACCGGATGCCAGCGGGTAAATTTAGGAACCGCCGTATTAGAAAATCCGGACTGGTGTGCCAGAGCTATTGGTGAATATGGCGATAAGATTGCTATTGCGTTGGATGTAAGGAGTACGCCGGAAGGTTATCAACTGGCAACTCATGGGTGGAATGTCAACAACGGCAAGCTTTGGGATATTCTTGAAGATCTGGAAAGGCAGGGATGCCAGCGTTATGTTGTCACTGATGTTGAACGGGGCGGCATGATGAGTTCCCCCAATTTTACCCTGCTGAGTGAAGTATGCGCAAAAACCTCATCGCCGGTCATTGCTGGTGGTGGCGTCTCAAGCATAGATGACCTGCGTGTTTTAGCCGATATGTATGATCAGGGTGTTGAAGGTGCCATTCTTGGTCAGGCGTTACATATCGGTAAAGTGCCACTTGAAGAAGCAATTGCCGCAACCCGAACACCAAAAGCGCAAGCTCAGAGAGGTTAAATATGGCTGAGTTTCTTTCACCTTCTTCAGTTATTCCATCAATTTTAGACCTGCATGCTGTTGGTTTATTAGGTGATTTACGCGGTGTCTCCGGAACAAGTCACTTGATGAAAGAAGTTATGGAGCTTCCGGGAGTAGTCGCGAAGAAACAGTATTTTCTCAGTTCCCGAGGTTTTGCTTATTACGAACCCAAAACCTGTGATGAGTTATTGGCAACAGTAAAATATTATGTAGACATCATCATTAAATTGCAGTGCACAGATAAACAATGCGCAGTGCCTTCAAAATATATATTGGCTGATCATTGTCTGGTGAAACTGTTACGTATTATCGACAGTTTATTAGGTGCTCCACAGATTACTAATGAAGACATTGTACCTTTTATTGATGGGGTAAAGGCGTGTGCTGAAATTATCTGTTCAACACTGATGGGAAGAAAATCCGGTTTTTCTCCTTCCTTACTTCAAAACTTGAAACTTCCGGCTGGTACTGGGCATCAGGTTCCAAGAACATATATCGAGGGAGATAATCACCTGTTAACACTGGCTGCTGCGCAAATAGATGTATGTCCTAACTCTTCCGTTATCGGGGTTATGTTAGGCGGTGCAGCGACAGCGGCAGTCACTGCCGCAGCATGGAATAGTGAACTCAATTTAGTGAAAGTTTCCCGCTATGATGATGCATGTAGCAATAATCATAATATCTGGGGACGTAACATTCCATCCGGGCATTCTATTTCGATTATTGATGATAATTGTGGAACCGGGGATACATTACGACAGGTCAGGGATCTGGTTATAACTCAGACAGGAATAAAACCAAAGTTACGGGCTACTGAATTACATTGGGAAAAACTCTTGCGTACCCGTGTGTATGGATATTCTGATCGTGTATTCAGCCCTGAATTTTTAGATGTACTGACTCCTTGGTGTTTCAGGCATCATAAGATGCTGAATCATTTAGTGAATCAGCTCTCAGCTGATGAAGGTAAACATGTCCATACGGTTCATTCCCATACAACTCATTCCCATACAACTACAGCGGATTGGGTCAGCTATTCATACAGTTTATTGTCGGTTTTGTATGACACTCTGGAAGATTCTACCTGGGCACCTGAATTACTGGGTTTTTTAGCGACTCTGGTATCTCGCCAAAAAATGGATTGTAACCAACCCATTGATGCATTTAGAGATATTGCGCAGCAATGCCCTGAATGTTTATCCCGTAACCGTGAGTTTGGAGCAAATCGTTCGGAACAGGCAAATACAGCTAAGGAAGTTAATTGATTATGGCAACAGCACATATTATCTGGGACTGGAATGGCACACTACTGAATGATGTTAGTGTTTCAGTCAGCGCAACAAATTTAGCACTTGCAGAAATTGGTATTGAACCACTGACGCTGGAACAATATCGGGAATATTATTGTGTGCCGGTGCAGATTTTCTATAAACAGGTTATTGGACGCGAACCATCCTCTGCTGAATGGTCAATCATAGGAAAAACATTTAATACCCACTATCGGCCCGGTATACAAAAAGCAAATTTAGCAGCAGGAGTGACTGATCTGCTTGCTGCCCGCTATCAGTCAGGTGCGACCCAATCATTATGTTCACTGATGCAGCATGAAGAATTAGTTCCGATGATTAATAACCACGGTATAACTAAATTTTTTACCCACGTTGATGGCAGAAATACGCCGCTATTGACTACCGGAAAGTCGGAACAATTAGCTAACCATATTAAAAAGATCAATATCGCTCCTGAAAAGAGCGTTGTGATTGGTGACGCAACCGATGATGCCATTGCAGCATTAGCCGCAGGTACTCATGCCATTCTTTACACTGGTGGAACGCATAGTCGTTTAAGCCTTGAAGCTGCGGGTGTACCTGTTGTTGATACATTAAATGAGGCTTTATTAATGGCTGATTACTTAGTCAGTAAATAAGAAAATATTAATCCACTGAAATAAATTATTTTTATCATCACTATCATTTTAAAAGATGTATTCTTTATTATGTTTTTAAATAACGCTGTTAATATTATGTATAAATAGCGGAATAATATAAATAATTAAAGTTGTATTTTTATTAAAATATAAAAGAAAACACCATTTAAAAAACTATTTATAAATGGGAGATTCGCACGTATGTTAATATCTGTGGTTGGGCTTCAATTTGGAGATGAAGGAAAAGGTAAATTTGTTGATTACTTATCTGGTGGTGTGAATAACATCGCCAGATTTAACGGGGGAGCAAATGCAGGCCATTGTGTACAATATGGAAATGTGAGAGGGTCTTTTTCTCAATTACCGGCATCACTTAATAAAAGGAATCTCTATATTTGTCAGGGTGCATTAATTAGTCTTCCGGTGCTTGTGAAAGAAATTGATTTTATAAAAAGAGAAAATATTAACTCCAGCATCTCAATTGATCCCCGATGCCATATTGTATTGCCATTACATGCAGAACTAAATAAAGCATCTGAAAAATATAAAGGTAAGAATAAAATAGGATCTGTAGGAGTGGGTGTTGGTGCCTGTGTTGAAGATAAATCGAACCGGCATGGCATTCGGCTTATTGATACTCTGGATAAAGAAAAACTCAGAAGTAAATTAGAATTTCTTTGGGGCATCAGGGAAAAACAAATCAACCACGTTTTTAATGATAATTCGACTTTAGATTTTGAGGGAATGTTAGAAATAACGCATCAATATGGAAAAAAGATCGAGCCTTATTTCACATTTACTAATGAAGCCATCCGTGACTTATTGAGTGCCGGAGAAGATATCTTACTTGAAACATCACAAGCCACTTTTTTGGATAACAGTTTTGGTACGTACCCTTATACTGTAGCGTATCAGACTCTGGTTCAAACCTGTTTTGCCATGATTGGTATACCAGCACAGAAAATGCATATTGTCGGTGTGATGAAGGCCTATATGATCCGGGTCGGTAATGGCCCGTTCCCGACAGAATTACAGGCTGAGCGGGCTGATTATATCCGGGAACGTGGAAACGAGTATGGTACTGTTTCCAAAAGGCCAAGGCGCTGTGGCTGGCTGGATCTATGCTTGATCAAGCATGCGGTAAAACTTAACGGGGTAACAGAACTGGCAATAACTAATACTGATGTTTTAGCCGGGTTGGAGGAAATAAAGGTAGCTATTGCATATGAAATTGATAATGAACAGGTTTGCTGTGATAACGCCTTATTGCAGCTTGAGAAAGTTAAACCTGTTTATAAAGTTTTTAAAGGTTGGGGAGAGCTGAATGCATCGTATACTCAATTTACAGAGTTGCCTGCTGAACTAATTGATTTTCTCAATTTTATTCAGGATTATGCTGGAGTTCCAATTAAATATATTTCACATGGTCCTGATAGAGAACAAACATTAATAGTGCAGTAATGAGGAAAGGAAGATAATGATTCACTATGTGACTGGTTTTATGTTTTCTGAAGATAAGAAGCATGTTGCTCTTATTTCTAAATTACAACCCAGCTGGCAGAAAGGGCAACTCAATGGTATTGGCGGAAAAATAGAAACAGGTGAAACGCCTCAACAGGCAATGGCAAGGGAATTCGCGGAGGAAGCAGGAATTAATACTCAGCCTGAAGAATGGAAATTATTTACTGTGCTAACTCGTCCTGATGCTTATCAGGTGAACTTTCTCTATACGTATGATGACAGAATTTATTCTGCAAAATCTGTTGAAAAAGAAATTGTTAATATTTATGAAGCACAATCATTACCTGATAATATTATCTACAATTTACGCTGGCTAATTCCAATGGCTCTTGATGAACATTTACGCTTTGACAGGCCTATTGAGATTATAGAAATGAGGGAAAACTCATAACTTGTCTCTGTAAATTTTCTATTCTAATATTGCTCGCTTTACAGCGAGCACCTTTTATTATTTATAAGAGCATGTGCTTTTATTGAATGATTTTTTTTGAATTAGTCAGTGTAAAATAACCATAATATGTGGCTATAATAATCCCTATTCCGGCAATCAAAGACACTATAAATCCACCATGAGAGCCATATATATCGACAAACTGTCCTGCAGCAGTTGCTCCTAAAGCGGCACCAGTATTGAGACCGGAAAGCAACCAGGTGAACCCTTCCGTTAATCGTTTCTCCGGAACTATTTTTTCAATTAATGCCATCGAGATGATCATTGTTGGTGCAAAGAATAAACCCGCCATGAAAACAGTGAAAGCTAAGCCGGAAATGCTGTTAACCATTAAAAAAGGAAGGGTAGTTAAAGCAGTGCCTAACCCGCCTATAAGAAATAGTTTGTATAGTGGCGTTTTCAGTTTAACTGCACCAAATATCAATCCGGCAAGGCAAGAGCCTACGGCATAAGCTGATAACACTAAACTGGCTGCAACCGGACGCCCTAATTCTTTGGCAAAAGCAACACTCGCTATATCAACAGTTCCGACAATAATCCCCATAAAAATAAACAGTAATGATAAAACCCATAAACCAGATATTTTAATAATTGAACTGTTTGTTTCTTTCGTGGTTTTTGGAATTTCAATAGTAGGTTCTGTCCTGCGAAACATCACAAATAAACATACACCTATAGCTAGCAGAAGAGCGGCCACTAGAGGCCCGGCTTGTGGGAAAAAGGCTACGCTCAGGCCAATTGATATCGGTGGGCCAATAATGAATGATATTTCATCAAATACTGTTTCGAGGGAATATGCAGTTTGTAGTTGAGGTTGACCACGATAGATAGCTGTCCAGCGGGCACGCACCATTGCCGACATACTGGGCATAAAACCAGCCAGAGAAGAACATAAAAATAATGTCCAGATAGGTGCCCGCCAGTACGCACAGGCTAAAAGGGCTAATATACCCAAAACGCTTATAGTTGTAGCAATGGGTAGGACAATATATTGTCCATGATGATCTGCTAAGCGAGAAATTTGTGGGGATATCAGTGCATAGGTTAATATAAAAATTGCTGATACTGATCCCGCTAATCCGTAGCTACTACTTAGCTGTGATA
Source organism: Xenorhabdus sp. PB30.3 (assembly GCF_963895965.1). Lineage (NCBI taxonomy): Bacteria > Pseudomonadati > Pseudomonadota > Gammaproteobacteria > Enterobacterales > Morganellaceae > Xenorhabdus > Xenorhabdus sp. PB30.3. The sequence continues at coordinate 22,063 of NZ_CAWQMW010000188.1, forward strand.
ACATGACTATGATGCCAATTCCAGTCATAGGAAGTGGCATACGAGCTATAAAACCCGCCAAAGAAAATCTTGCTGCACCAGATGCTTTGAATAACTCACTATAAGGATTGCTCATATTGCTTCTCATTGTGATAATTGGTTGCATAAAAGTTAGGTTGCCAACAAACATACGATACGTATGTAAAATTAACATGCCAGCATACGCAGCGTATGTCAATGAGTTGTAAATTGCATATTAACGGAAGGATAAATGGCCCGGCGAACCCGTACAGAAATGATAGAAGAGACACGTAGCAAATTATTGGCTGCTGCGCGCAATGCTTTTGGCTCTTTAGGTTATGCTAATACTTCAATGGATGATTTTACGGCTAAGGCTGGTCTTACACGTGGTGCTTTATATCACCATTTCGGTGATAAAAAAGGCTTATTAATGGCTGTAGTGGAACAAATCGATTCAGAGATGGATCAACATCTCCAGTCGATATCTGATAACGCAAAAGATTCATGGACTGGATTTCGTGATAGATGTCGGGCTTATTTAACAATGTCACTTAATCGGGAATTCCAACAAATCGTATTAAGAGATTCGAAAATTATTCTTGGCGATCAATTCAGAGAATCTCAATCTTACTGTATTTCATCAATGAAAAAACTACTGGAAAAAATGATTATTGAGAAAAAAATAAAAGATGTTGATGCCGAATCTTTGGCTTGCCTAATAAATGGAAGCTTAGTTGAAGCCGCTTTGTGGATTGCTGATGATACAGATCAAAAAGCTAAACTTGAAAAAATCATTCCTGCTTTTGATTTATTACTTGATGGTTTGAAATGTGATTGATTTTATAACTAATTTAATAAATGTATATAAATATGAAATTATCAGATTTACTGCTAGCCATAGCAGTAACCGGGGTATGGGGATTAAATTTTAGTGTTATTAAGTTAGGGCTAAATACGCTAGATCCATTTTTATTAGCTGGGTTACGTTTCTTATTATGTGCTTTACCAGCTGTATTCTTTATTCGTCGACCTGATGTTCCAATGAAAATTGTTGGGTTATATGGACTAATCTTTGGTGTGGGTCTATGGGGAATGGTGAATTTTGGTGTCAAAATGGGAGTTTCTGCGGGTGTTTCCTCTCTATTGTTACAATTTAGTTCATTTATTACTATCGCAATGGGGTATTTCTTTCTCAAAGAGCACATTCATTTTCATCAAATAATAGGTTTTATACTGTCAGTTATTGGTTTAGGGTTTATTATGGCTTTAACTGATGGCTCAATTACCTATTTAGGTGTGATTGTAATACTATTTGGCGCTGTGAACTGGAGTGTCGCTAATATTATTGTAAAAAAATCAGGTGGGAAAAATATATTTGGTTTTTTAGTCTGGTCATGTGTTTTCTCCCCTTTACCTCTATTTCTTATGGGGTATGGGATTAATGGTTCTACGGTATTATTTAATTTTGTTGAAAATTTGAATGTGACTGCTATATTTTCCATTCTATTCCAAGCCTATCTTACAACTTTAATAGGGTATTGGATATGGAATTTATTGTTGAAAAAATATCCCGTTTCCAAAGTTGCTCCGTTGTCTTTATTGGTTCCGGTTTTTGGTTTTATTGGAAGTGCAGTTATTTTTGGTGAAGTGATGAGTAATGAAAAAATAATTGCATGTGTTTTTATTTTGATTGGACTGGCCATATCGCTATATGGGAATAAGTTAGTGAAAAAACCTCGAGCATGAATAGTTTGATTTTCGGGATAGCTTATCATCATTTTGTATTCCCCAATTTTCGGGGAATACAATTATTACACTAGAAATTTATATTTAAATGATTTCTATATATTTATAGTAGTGCATAAAATCACATAGTCAGATTAACCTCCCAGTATAAGCTCCTGCATATTGCCTATACTCTCAATAAATTGATCATCATGAGAAATTAATACCATAGCACCAGTGTAATCATGTAGTGCTTTCTGGAGTAACTCACGGGATTCAATATCCAGATGATTATCCGGTTCATCTAACAGCAGGAGTGCCGGTGCTGAAGGCCCACAAAATAAACAGGCAAGGGCGACTTTCAGTTGTTCTCCTCCACTTAGATAACCGACAGGTTTTAGAGCCTCTTCACCTCGCATACGCAGTTGCGCCAGCCGAGTACGATAACGATCTTCCGTCCAGCCTGGTGACTGTAATTGAAAGTTATACAAAGCTGACTGGGTTTTATCGAGGAATGAGAAATGCTGGTCCATTAAACGATGTGAAGGTGTAATGCGACAAGCGCCCTGTTTTGGCATCAGTGAGCCAGTTATGACTTTCAGTAAAGTCGATTTTCCGCTGCCATTTTTCCCTGTGATAGCGAGGCGCTCACCGTTATTGATGGTCAAGCTGATAGGGGAATCTGACCCAAAGGGTAAAATAATATCCTGTAGATAAAGTAACGGAGGTGTTGCTGCCTGAGGGGTTGCAACAGCAATTGACAGCGGATCAATAATGTCGAGTTTTGCTCTGGCATCAGTCGCTAAGGAAGAACTGCGCTGTAGCCTTTCTTCATTCTGTTTTGCCAGCCGTGACAGTGTGGATTCAGAGCGGTTCAATGCGCGATCCAGCAGAATTGTAGCTTGATTAGCATTTTCCCTACGTTGTTTCCCCTGGCTCTGTCTTTTATCAGATTTTTCTCGATCTCTTTGTTTATCCCGTATGGCTTGTTTGAGGTTTTTTCTGGTCTGATCTACATCGCGCTGTATACCTAGTCTTAGCTGTTCTTTACTGTTCAGCCATGTTTCCCAGCCACCAATACTACGTGATAATCCTAACCCGTTCAGCTCATAAACAACGGAAACATGCTGTAAGAGCTTAGGATCATGTGTAACCAGTAAAATGCCACCGTTGAAAGTTGCCAACCATTGTGCTAACCAGAGACGCCCCTGTCTATCAAGGTGATTACTTGGTTCATCCAGAATCATAAAGCCGGCCCCCTGTTTTTTGAGAGACAGTAGCCGAAGTCGGGTTTGTTCTCCTCCGCTGAGTAAATTAAAGGGCTGGTTTAATATCTCTGGAGCCAGTTCACCTTCTGCCAGTAAAGATTCGATCTGAAATTGCCAATCCCAGTTTCCTTCCATAACATCAAAATCTGCGGCTTCACCAATACCTGCAAGAATACGCTCATTCGCATTGATAATATCAGTGAGTCCGAATATGTTGGCTGAACTACCTGTAAAAGCAGACAAGCCTTGCGACAGATAACCCACATCACAAAAATGTTTGACACTTCCTTCCGATGGTGGAGTTTGTTTTGCCAGTATTGATGCTAACCAGGATTTACCAATACCATTACGGCCTACCAGTGCGTGTTGCCCTGCATGCAGAGTAATATCAATATCGGAAAATAGTGGTTTAAGTTCACCCGAAAATTGATGGGCTATTTTTTTTGCTTCGATTAATGGTTGACCTTCATATTGCATGAATGATTCTCCCTCAATCTTTATTGTATGATTTAATTATTTTTATTCTTGGATAAAACCTTATTTGACGTTTTTTCCATTCATTTTCTAGCTGCCTTCTTTTTGTCGTATTGTTTGGTTAATGTAAGTTTGTTGTTCTTCAAATTGCTTTTTATTATCTGCGTTGTTCATCCGATTAGCGTAGTTACAAGCATAGATTATCTAAGCGCCTAAGGAGTGTTTTTTTGCCGCAGTGATACACTTTGAAATCGATTGAATATACTTCTTATGAATAGAAATGCATCAAGTATATATAATATTCTTTTATGCATGAAGATACAGATAAAAAGAAATGTGAATTGATGCAGGTCTCGTGAGATTATATCTTCCCATAAGGCTGTTTATTATGGCCTGTAAGAACGACCATCATGGAAAACGTTATGGAAAAAAAACATCTGCATATTGCGGCAGGCATTATTAAAAACAGCAATAATGAAATTTTTATTACCCAACGTCGTGCCGACTCACATATGGGCGGATTTTGGGAATTTCCGGGAGGAAAGCTTGAACAGGGAGAAACACCAGAACAAGCTTTAATAAGGGAGTTAAAAGAAGAAGTTGGTATCACGGTAACTCATTGTGAACTGACGGAAACTATCACTCATGAATTTACGGATAGGAATATCACTCTTTACTTTTTTATGGTTGATCAATGGGAAGATGAGCCATTTGGAAAAGAAGGGCAGCCTTCCCGCTGGCTCCTGCAAACTGAATTAGTTGCTGATGAATTCCCGCCAGCAAACCGTAGTATCGTTGGTTTATTGACTAAATCTGCGGGCTAACTTGAGCAAAGATAGCGTCGAACTTATCCGACGCTATCTACACTTCATCTTTCAATTGCCTCTTTGTTGGCTACGCTTGCTCACCCTAGTCACCGTTTTCATAAAAAGACGGTTATCTATGTTCCCAGAGATTACTGAGAGGCCAGCCTTTGGCTGGGCAAATTCGTTCCCGACGAATTTGTTACTCCCTTGCCGCCACGACGCATCTTGAAATCCATCAAGTGATTTTACTGTTCAGGCAGTTCACTCCATTCATCGTTTTCTGTGCTGTCGCCCTGACTTGGTATTTTCTTTTCTTCATTAGCCCATTCGCCTAAGTCGATTAATTGACAACGCTTACTGCAAAACGGTCGGTGTGGGCTAATTTCCCCCCAGATTACGGCCTGCCCACATGTAGGACATGCGACAGTCAATATTTCAGACATGCTGTTTTCTCCTGCTTAGTTTGAGGGTATGTTAACAGCAGGCCAATTCAAATGACAAATGTGCAGGTACCGTACCATTTTCACTGTCCATTGGCAGAAACCGGATAGCAAAGCGGGTTTTGTGGCCAGAAACTTGTGGATAAATTAATTGGTTTTCCGAAATATCTAGTTTTAACCTTAGCAAATCGGCATCACCAGCATTCCCCTGAAAAAAACCGTTATGGCTTACCTGAGAAGAGAACATTGTTGACTGTCGTATCAGCTCCAGAATGCTTTCTAATGCCTGTTTTAATGGTAGGAGGCTGTTTAGCCAAGAGCTGACGGTTTCATCCCGGGTAGACTGTGGCAGATGAAGCCACAGATACAATGTCGGCAGATCAAAACTACAACATCCGCCCGGAATACTGAGTCGTTGGCGAACCATGCTGATGATTCGGTCTTCTTTAATCTGTTGGCTAAGGCGGGGAGCATGGTGTAACGCAAGGCTCCGTTCCTTCAGTTGTTCTACCAGACTGTGAACCATCGTCGTATCTACATTGGGAGCATTGAGCCATTGTCTTAATTTTATTTGCTGGCGTTCCAGTTCCTTTAATAACTCAGAACGTACTTCACCACGTTCCAGTATCTCAATTAACTCGGCGATTGTGCGAAAAAATGCCAAGCTGTTTGCTTGTGAATCCAGATGAGACTGTTTTTCGAGTTGTTGCAGTGAAGATTCAATCCTCAACCATGAACGCATCTTTTCATTTAGCGGGTGTTCAAAAATAATAGTAGAGGTTGCATCATTCATTGCGTTCTTCCTGTCTGACTGATTCTGCTTGTTTCAAATATTGTTGATGTAGTTCGGCTATACGTACAGTGAGATCTTGCTCTTTTTGATCGTTTAATATGACATCATCTGCTTTTTCCAGACGTTCATTGCGGTCAGCCTGTGCAGCCAGAATATTTTCAACCTGTTCCCGGCTGACGCCATCACGCGTGATTGTCCGGCTGATTTGTACTTCAGGGGAAACATCAACTACTAAGATTCGGTCAGCTAAATGCATTAAATTATTTTCTATTAACAGAGGTACAACCCAAATAGCATAAGGGGTATTGATTTGGTTCAGTTGTCGTTGTGTTTCTGCGTGTATTAGTGGATGAAGAAGTGAGTTGAGCCACTGTTTTTCTTCTGGCGCAGCAAAAATTTTTTGGCGTAGCACGGCGCGGTTTAAACAACCATCCGATAATAGGATATCCGAGCCAAAGTGTTCAGCGATTGTTTGTAATGCGGGAGAACCAGGGGCAACAACTTCTCTGGCAATAATATCTGCATCAACAAGCGGGACACCAAGGGATGAAAATACATTAGAGATAGTTGTTTTACCACTACCAATTCCACCTGTGAGTGCAACAATATAAGTCATTCTATCCTTCAAATATTCTGATAGCCTATATAAATAAATTGTAACTCAAGGGAGGCATATGGGCTATAAACAAACATATATAATTCTTGTTATTACAATCATGCTCCACTTACATAGTTATCGATCCCCTTGGAAGGTTGATATCAGTACCGCCGTAACATAACTAGAAATTCAGTGTATATAATATGTTAGGTCAAAATAGTACCCAATTGAAAAATTGGCAAATACATAGCGAGTAGTAACAGGCCTACAATTATTGCCATGATCAGCATTAATACAGGTTCAAGTAAGTTAGCTAAATTATCAGCGCAGTTTATAAATTGCTCTTGATACCATATCGCTAGATTACCTAAAAATAACTCAAGTTCACCTGATTCTTCACCAATTATGACGAACTGTTTACATAATGGGGGAAAACAATACTCTTTTTTTAAGGCATGACTCATTGGTACACCTTGCTGTATTTTTCGATGAAGGTTTTTGATTCCAGCTATAAATAAAGGATGATGGGTTGCATTCATTGCACATTCCAAACCAATGGTTAACGTTAATCCCGCTTTTTGAGTCATAAATAGAATATGAAATATCTGGCTGGTATGCCGATATGTTATGAGTTTTTTGAAAAGTGGTAGTCGGGTAAAAAATATTTTTTCTTTTTTGTACAATGTAGGAAACCGAGAGCGTAATCCTAAATAACTAATTGTCATTATTAATGTTGTTATGAAAATAAAGAAACCATGATTAATCAGAAAGTCAGAGACAGATAAGAGTAGCTGTGTTAATAAAGGTAGTGAGGCACCAAATGCAGAATAAACCTGTTTGAATTCAGGTAGAACGAAAATCAGCATTAATAAGATAACGATTATAGCAACAAGAGAAATTATCAATGGATAACGATACGCTTTTTGGAATTTTTTATGCAATATATTCTGCTGCTCTAGTCGATTAATAAGCAACTGACAGCAAGATTCAAGTTGACCTGTTTGTTCTCCTACTGCAATAAACTGACAGAATAAAGGAGAAAACAGTTGTGGATAATTCTGTAAAGCGATAGAGAATGATTCTCCCTGACTAATCTTATAGATAATATCAGCTAATATGCATCTCCAAATCACATTTTTACATTCTGGTAAGAGAATATTAAGAGCCTGTAACAAGGGAATACCTGATGTCAGCAGTGTATTTAGTTGCTGGGTGAAATGTAGCCGATAAGACATTTCTTTTTCACTGTAATAAATAATCTGTCGGCGTCTAATGGTGTAGGGTTGTAGTTCAAGCTGGCTCAGATAGTTGAAAATCACTTTTCTGTTCTCACCTATATTTTCTCCTGTTACAATATTTCCTTTTTTATTCACAGCTTTCCAGTGATAAATAAATTCTATTTTCATTTTTTTGCCTTCTATATGGATATTTATTGATTATGCTTCCTGGCCTAGAGTCTGATAAATCTCTTCCAGCGTTGTTATACCTTGCCCGACCAATGTTAATCCGGCAGATAAAAGCGTGGATTTTTGTTGCAGGGTTGGTAAGCAGGGTATCTTGTCAGAAGGTTGTTCTGATAAGGTCTGTTGAAGTTCAGGTTTTATTTCGAGAAATTCATAGATGGCTGTTCTGCCATAATAGCCAGAAAAGCAGTGCTCACAACCAACAGCGACCCATGTTTTTACTGCTATATTTTGTTTTTTATCGTTATTTTCAGTATGTATAAATTCAGACTTTTCTGCGGGTTGACGGCAATGGGGACAAAGCTTGCGGACTAATCTCTGAGCAATAATTAATTTAACACATGAAGCGGTGGTATAACCTGAAATCCCCAGATGTTGCAGGCGTGATAAGGTATCTATCGTCGAATTAGTATGTAGGGTGGATAAAACCAAGTGGCCTGTTTGAGCAGACTTCATCGATATTTCAGCAGTTTCGTTATCACGAATCTCACCAACCATGATGATATCGGGATCCTGTCTGAGTAATGCCCGCAAAACTTTGGCAAAATCTAGCCCGATTTTATTATTTACTTGTGTTTGATTAATTCCCTGTAAGGGGATTTCTATAGGATCCTCAACGCTACAGATGTTTTTCTGAGTTTGATTTAAATATTTCAGGCAACTGTATAATGTGACGGTTTTCCCGCTTCCTGTTGGGCCAGTTACTACAATCATTCCTTGTGGTACATGAAGTTTTTGAACTAAAAGCTGTAGCTGAGATTCAGACAGGCCAAGTTGTTCCAATGATAGTTGTTGTATGGTGCTGAGAATACGTAGAACAATTTTTTCTCCATATAGGGTGGGTAATGTTGAGATGCGTATTGCATAACGGTTTTTATTATCATTCCAGTCAAATTGCCCATCTTGTGGCTGACGTTTTTCCGCAATATTGAGTTTCGCCATAATTTTTAAACGGGCAGGGATGCCTGTATTCATTTGAGGAGGAGGTGGTGGCATAAAATGTAATGAACCATCAACCCGAATACGTATTTGATAGTTATTTTGTAATGGCTCAAAGTGAATATCTGACGCTCTTTTTTGTATAGAGATAGATATTGTTTGATTAATTAACTGAATAACAGGAGTGTCAATGTTTTCTGGATTGCTTTCAATTATTTGTTTTTCATTGTAATTGTTATTTTGAGTAGTTAAATTTTCTATCCGATAGGTTTCTGTTTCACCATTTTCTGAGCAGTAGTTTTCTGTGTAGTTAGGTAGTATGTGTTTCTGTGTCAACATGGATTCTATTTTGGCTTTTGGCCAAATATTAAAATCAATTATGGCACCAGAAATAAAACGTAATGCAGTAATAAACTCTTCATTAGGTGATTGGCTACAGGCAATAGTGATAGAATAACTATTTCTTTTTATAATTATTGCCTGATGTTTCTGGCATAATTCGTCAATTTCTTTTTCCATTAAATTGCTTTCCATATTTCTCATTTAACTTATTCCTTAGGTTTTAAAAACGAATGGCTGTTTTTGTAAATATAAGGCTGTTTGCATTTTCAGTGGAGGTTTATATTTAATCTCTTTTAAATGCTAATATTTTTTTACTTGTTTTTTTAAAATTTTAATGTTTCCTGACATTTTGTTTTTAACGATTCACTTTCAGAATTGCACATAACTTGCCAATGAGTCATACCAGTTTTGGTATCTTGATCTGGTTTTAAGGTGATATTTAGGCCACTGAGGTTTTTCTGGCCAATAATATTGGCTTCTCCTTCTTTTACTGTAATTGTATTGATGTAACGGCTATTAAACCCTGATGGAATTGATTTATGCCCAGAACTGCATTCTTTGTAATTTCCGGTTTCAAAATGACAAATATCAATGCCAGATTTATAAGGAACAATAGATTGTAGCATATCAGTCAGTGCTGCCTTTTGGATATATCCCTGATAGCTAGGAATACCAATCGCACCGAGGATAGACACTATTGCCATTACCACCATAACTTCCATTAATGTAAATCCTTGTTGATTCATATTATTGCTTCCTCATTTTGTGTTTTTTATTCGATCTCTACATAGCTTCGTTATTTTTTAAAATAAAAGCATGATATTTATTATTTGCTGATGCCAGTTAGCATGAATGTTTTCTTAAAAAATAAAATAAGATAAATGAAATTTATGGAAGAGATTCAAAGAAAATAATTATTAATTACATTTAATACCGGGAAATTTTCGAGCTTGCTCGCAAATGAAAACATGAACAACAATACTCCTCGATTGAAAAATTTAACCTGTTACACTTTGGCTGCATCTTGAAATTCATAGGGTATATACTCAATAGATTTTGAAAGATGGAGGAATCGAGGGTATGAGGTTACATGAAGGGTGGATTGTTGATGCCAGAAAGGTGATTTCACCGCATTATGATCTGCGCCCAGCAGGGGAAATCCCATCATTATTGGTTATACATAACATTAGTTTACCGCCTGGTAAGTTTGGCGGGCCGTATATTGATCAGCTATTTATGGGGACGTTGGATCCGAATGAAGACCCTTTCTTTCAGGAAATAAAAGGATTAAGGGTTTCTGCGCACTGTCTGATTCGTCGTGATGGTGAAGTTGTGCAATATGTTCCTTTCGACAAAAGAGCCTGGCATGCAGGGGTTTCCTGTTATTGTGATCGGGAAACGTGCAATGATTTTTCAATAGGCATTGAGTTAGAAGGTACTGATTACGAGCCATTTACTGAAATTCAGTACACTAAGCTGGCGGAGGTGACTGAGTTACTTATCAGTCATTATCCTGATATCCGTAATAATATTACAGGTCATAGTGATATCGCTCCGGGCAGGAAAACTGACCCAGGGCCTTATTTTTACTGGGAACAGTATCGGCAGTTATTAAAGGAGCGAGTTGGATGACTCTCTTTATTCTATTGTTAATACTGGCATGGGAACGCATTTTTAAGATGGGAGACCATTGGCAGTTAGAACATTATCTGTCTCCTTTTTTTGCCAGAGTAAAAGTATATTCACTGTGGGTCAGTTTAGTGATGGCATTTGTAGTTGCTTTTTTGACCTGGAAAATTATTGATGTACTGAGTGTTATTGCTTTTGGTATCCCTGCGATCCTGTTATGCATCATGATTAGCTTGTTATGTATCGGTGCCGGCTCTTTGCGCCATAGTTATCGTGAATATCTCCGTTCTGTACGCACTGGTGATTTAGAGCAACAGAATATTCATCTTACAAATTTACTTATAGGGCAACAGAACCCGCCTGAGATGACAAAAGATGATCGCTTGCGTGAAATACAGAACGCATTGATCTGGATAAATTTCCGCTATTATCTTGCCCCTATTTTCTGGTTAGTTGTTATGGGGGAGTTTGGTCCGGCCATTTTAATGGGATACTGTTTCCTGAGAGCTTATCAGAGATGGTTGGCGCAATGCAGAACTTCTGTGCAGCGTGCACAATCCGGAGTTGATGCGTTATTAAATTGTTTGGATTGGATACCAGCACGTTTGGCGGGTATTGCTTATGCTTTGCTAGGGCATGGGGAAAAAGCGTTACCGGCCTGGATTGCATCACTTAGTGATTTGCGGACATCACAATATAAAGTGGTCAGTCAATTGGCTCAATTTGCATTGAGCAAGGAACCTCATTTAGATCTTTTGAATAGCCCCCTTGCTGCGGTAAAAATTGCGAAAAAAGCAACATTTACCATTGTGATTATTGTCGCACTGTTGACGATTTATGGGGCGTTAGCATAAAAAAATCCCGCCTGTGTCTATATGTGGCATCTGGCGGGAATTACTTTAAAAGGATTTTTATACCGTTCATTTTTTCAGGTTGTAGCTTCCGGCTAGTGATACTGCTAATGGGCATCATTGACCCCAGTTAGACAACTTGAAATATGTTGGTATATATCAAATTAGCCTGAGTATACCCTTAATCTTTAGAGTAACTTCTGCGTTGGCTGGTTTTTCAGTTACATATACATAGTTCTCTATGTTACTGATAACCGACTCTATTTGCATTTGCCGACGTGACTCAACTCGAAATCTATTGGGTATATATTCATCCTGAAACGTTAGAATATTCCCTGAGTTGGCAATTAAATTAACCAATTAAGAAATGTCCATAACATTTTTGTTATTCCTGGGGGAGGGTATTGTATTTAACGCTTTTTATATGTGTTTTTGACTACTTGTTGCTGCCACTGCATTGGTTTGCCACTGCTATCTTGTCTGCAACTGTAATAAAATGATTCAGTATGAAATCTGCACGGTAGATTGGCTCCATAGTAAAATACTTAAGTTATTTTTGTGATTAACTATTTTAAATTAAGTTCTGTTAATTGCATAATCATGGTGCTGTCTTGATAAGTAATAAGTGCTATGGCCCTTATTTTATTCACTATATTGTGTAAGTTATATGTTATATCGTAACGTATAAATTTAAATAACAAATAAACAAAAGAATCAATATATTAAATAAATTATAACAATGACTAATGAGTTTAATCTGTATCTTTACCACTCCTACCTGTTTTACTGCCTAAAAATTCCATTTAGTTATAATTTTCTGATAAAAATTAAAATAATTTGTTAAAATTTGCAGGTTTTTATGATTTAGCCCAAGGTCTTTATAGACAGCTAGTGAATACTTTGTTACTTTATGGCCTGTATTCTAAATTGGTATTACCAATTGACTAAATCCCAGCTAAACGAGGTTAATTGAATGAGGTCGATCAACTGAAGGTTAGTCTGAATACTCTGTTAAACAGGGTATAGGGGTATAGTTCATCATAAATTGTTCAAAGTAACACTTACTTACTGAATGGCTTACAGCAGATATGGCTTATAGCAAAATTCGCCAACCAAAGTTATCAGATGTGATTGAGCAACGTCTGGAAAACCTCATTCTCGAGGGCTCGTTGCGCCCCGGGGAAAAGCTGCCGCCTGAGCGTGAGCTGGCGAAGCAGTTTGAGGTATCACGTCCTTCATTGCGCGAAGCCATTCAAAAACTAGAAGCCAAAGGGTTTCTTTTCCGTCGTCAGGGTGGAGGAACTTTTGTACAGAATAATCTCTGGCAAAGTTTCAGTGACCCGCTCGCCCAACTTATTGCAGAGAATCAGGAATCACAGTTTGATCTCCTCGAAGCACGTCATGCGCTGGAAGGTATCGCAGCTTATTATGCGGCGCTCAGAGGGACAGATGAAGATTTTAAACGCATTAAGGAAAGCCATCTCGCGATTCAGGAAGCACAGCAAAGCGGGAATATTGGTGCGGAATCTGATGCAGTTCTGCAATATCAACTTATTGTCACAGAAGCAGCACATAATGTGGTTTTGCTGCATTTACTGCGTTGTATGATCCCGATGCTGGAACAAAATATCCGGCGCAATTTCGAGTTCATTTATACCCGTAAAGAAATGTTGGCGGCAGTGAGTGACCATAGGGCAGCGATTTTTCACGCAATAATGGCGAAAGAACCGGAAAAAGCCCGTGAAGCTTCGCATCGTCATTTGTCTTTCATTGAAGAAGTTTTATTGGATCTGACTCGTGAGCATACCCGTCGTGAACGCTCACTGAGACGGCTCCAACAACATCAGGAATAAGAGCCTATCCTCTGGGGCGTCATGGATTAAAACAACTCCCAAATGGGGTAGGTCCTAAATTGACTGTGCAGATCCTGGCTGCTGCGTCTGTACAGTCGTTATGCTCTTTTTGAAGAGTTTTAGCGGCAACATATAGCAGGGCCTATCTTCCGGTCATGACTGACTGAATGTCAAAGGGTATGACCAGAAGATAGGCTCCAAAACAACCATTAGAAATAGATAACAGATAAGGAACACACCATGTCAGATATTTTGAAAAATGACGTGGATCCGATCGAAACTCGCGACTGGTTACAGGCGATCGAATCGGTCATCCGTGAAGAAGGTGTTGAACGCGCTCAATTCCTGATTGATCAGGTTTTGAACGAAGCACGTAAAGGTGGTGTTAGTGTAGCAGCTGGTACTGCAAGCCGTGATTACATCAACACTATTCCGGTTGAGGATGAGCCGGCTTACCCTGGTAATCTGGATTTGGAGCGCCGTATTCGTTCCGCAATTCGCTGGAATGCCATCATGACTGTTCTGCGTGCATCCAAGAAAGATTTGGAGCTGGGTGGTCACATGGCTTCATTCCAGTCTTCCGCTACTGTTTATGAAGTTTGCTTTAACCATTTCTTCCGCGCTCGTAATGATAATGATGGCGGCGACTTGGTTTACTTCCAGGGCCATATTTCTCCGGGCGTTTATGCTCGTGCATTCCTTGAAGGTCGTCTGACTGAAGAGCAGATGAACAACTTCCGTCAGGAAATCGGCGGTAACGGTCTGTCTTCTTATCCGCATCCTAAACTGATGCCTGACTTCTGGCAGTTCCCGACTGTTTCAATGGGTCTGGGCCCAATCTCTGCAATTTATCAGGCTAAATTCCTGAAGTATCTGGAAAACCGTGGTCTGAAAGATACGTCTAAACAAACCGTTTATGCATTCCTGGGCGACGGTGAGATGGATGAGCCAGAATCCAAAGGTGCGATCACTATCGCAACCCGTGAAAAACTGGACAACCTGGTATTCATCATCAACTGTAACTTACAGCGTCTGGATGGCCCAGTAACTGGTAACGGTAAAATTGTTAATGAACTGGAAGGCATCTTCGCAGGCGCTGGCTGGCAGGTACTGAAAGTCCTGTGGGGCGAGCGTTGGGATGCACTGCTGCGTAAAGATACCAGCGGTAAACTGGTTCAGCTGATGAACGAAACTCTGGACGGTGACTATCAGACATTCAAGTCTAAAGATGGTGCTTATGTCCGTAAACACTTCTTCGGTCGTTACCCAGAAACTGCGGAATTGGTCAAAGATATGACTGATGACGAGATTTGGGCTCTGAACCGTGGTGGTCATGATCCTAAGAAAGTTTACGCTGCACTGAATAAAGCGCAGGAAACTAAAGGCCAACCAACTGTAATCCTGGCTCAGACCGTTAAAGGTTACGGCATGGGTGATACAGCTGAAGGCAAAAACATTGCTCACCAGGTTAAGAAAATGAACATGGAAGGCGTTCGCCAGTTCCGTGATCGTTTTAATGTGCCTGCATCTGATGAGCAAGTTGAAAACCTGCAATACGTGACTTTCGACAAAGACTCAGAAGAAGCTAAATATCTGCATGAGCGTCGTAATGCACTGGGTGGTTACCTGCCAAGCCGTCGTGTTAACTTCGACGACAAACTGGAAATCCCAGCACTGGAAGAGTTCAACTCTCTGCTGGAAGAGCAATCCAAAGAAATTTCTACCACTATCGCTTTCGTTCGTGCCCTGAACGTAATGCTGAAGAACAAGTCTATCAAAGATCGTCTGGTTCCAATCATTGCTGACGAAGCACGTACATTCGGTATGGAAGGTCTGTTCCGTCAGATCGGTATCTACAGCCCGAATGGTCAGCAGTATACTCCGCAGGACCGTGAGCAGGTTGCATACTATAAAGAAGACGCGAAAGGTCAGATTCTGCAGGAAGGTATCAACGAACTGGGTGCTGCATCATCTTGGCTGGCGGCTGCAACTTCTTACAGCACCAATAACCTGCCGATGATCCCGTTCTACATCTATTACTCCATGTTCGGATTCCAGCGTATCGGTGATCTGTGCTGGGCTGCTGGCGATCAGCAGGCTCGCGGCTTCCTGGTTGGTGGTACTTCCGGTCGTACGACTCTGAACGGCGAAGGCCTGCAACACGAAGATGGTCACAGCCATATTCAGTCTCTGACTATTCCTAACTGTATCTCTTATGATCCAGCGTTCGCTTATGAAGTGGCTGTTATCATGCATGACGGTTTGGATCGTATGTATGGTGAGAAACAAGAGAACATCTACTACTACCTCACCACTCTGAACGAAAACTACCACATGCCAGCAATGCCGGAAGGTGCTGAAGAAGGTATCCGTAAAGGTATCTATAAACTGGAAAGCATGGAAGGCGCGAAAGGTAAAGTTCAGTTGCTGGGCTCTGGTTCTATCCTGCGTCACGTTCGTGAAGCAGCTAAGATCCTGTCTGACGAGTACGGTGTTGCTTCTGACGTTTATAGCGTAACTTCCTTCACTGAACTGGCTCGTGATGGTCAGGATTGTGAGCGTTGGAACATGCTGCACCCATCAGAAGAACCACGCGTTCCTTATATCGCTCAGATCATGAACGAAGCACCAGCAGTTGCTTCTACCGATTACATGAAGCTGTTTGCTGAGCAGGTTCGTAACTTTGTACCAGCAAGCGAATTCCGCGTACTGGGTACTGACGGCTTCGGTCGTTCTGACAGCCGTGAAAACCTGCGTCACCACTTTGAAGTTGATGCTTCTTACGTGGTTGTTGCTGCTCTGGGTGAATTGGCTAAACGTGGCGAAGTTGATGTGAAAGTGGTTGAAGAAGCCATCAAAAAATACAGCATCAACCCAGAAAAAGTTAACCCACGTCTGGCATAAGAGGTAAAGATTAATGTCTATCGAAATTAACGTGCCTGATATTGGTGCAGATGAAGTTGAAGTTACCGAGATTCTGGTGAAAGTTGGTGACACAGTAGAAGTAGAACAGTCACTGATCACTGTTGAAGGTGACAAGGCTTCTATGGAAGTTCCTTCTCCACAGGCGGGTGTGGTTAAAGAGATCAAAGTTACAGTTGGTGACAAAGTTGAAACCGGCAAACTGATTATGATCTTTGAATCCGCAACTGGTGCAGCAGAAGCAGCACCTGTACAGCAGGAAGCGGCTCCGGCAGCAGCGCCTGTTGCCGCTGAAAGCAAAGAAGTTGCTGTACCGGATATCGGTGGTGATGAAGTTGAAGTTACCGAAATCATGGTAAAAGTCGGTGATACCATCACTGAAGAGCAATCTCTGCTGACTGTTGAGGGTGACAAGGCTTCCATGGAAGTGCCTGCGCCATTCTCAGGTACTGTGAAAGAGATCAAAATCGCGGTTGGCGATAAAGTAAAAACTGGTTCTCTGATCATGGTATTTGAAGTTGCAGGTTCTGGCGCAGCGCCAGCTCCGGCAGCAGCTCCTGCTCCAGCAGCAGCGCCTGCGGCATCTGCGGCAAAAGAAGTTAATGTACCGGATATCGGTGGTGATGAAGTTGAAGTTACCGAAATCATGGTAAAAGTCGGTGACACCATTGCTGAAGAGCAGTCACTGATCACTGTTGAAGGTGACAAGGCTTCCATGGAAGTGCCTGCGCCATTCGCAGGTACTGTGAAAGAGATCAAAATCGCGGTTGGCGATAAAGTAAAAACTGGCTCTCTGATCATGGTATTTGAAGTTGCAGGCGCAGCACCTGTGGCAGCACCTGCAGCGGCTCCGGCTCCTGCGGCTGCACCGGCGAAAGCAGCACCAGCTCCGGCTGCGGCTAAGCCAGCAGAAGGCAAAAATGAGTTTGCAGAAAATGACGCCTACGTTCATGCAACTCCGGTTATTCGCCGTCTGGCTCGTGAATTCGGTGTAAACCTGGCTAAAGTTAAAGGTACTGGTCGTAAAGGTCGTATCCTGCGCGAAGACGTTCAGGCTTACGTGAAGGATGCGATCAAGCGTGCTGAAGCTGCACCTGCGGCTGCGGGTGGTGGCTTGCCTGGTATGCTGCCTTGGCCGAAAGTTGATTTCAGCAAGTTTGGTGAAATCGAAGAAGTTGAAATGAGCCGTATCCAGAAAATCTCCGGTGCAAACCTGAGCCGTAACTGGGTAATGATCCCTCATGTTAACCTGTTCGATGAAGCGGATATCACTGAAGTTGAAGAATTCCGTAAACAGCAGAACAAAGAAGTAGAGAAGAAACAGCTGGGCGTGAAAATCACTCCGCTGGTATTCGTCATGAAAGCGGCTGCAAAAGCACTGGAAGCAATGCCTCGCTTTAACAGCTCTATCTCTGAAGATGGCCAAAAGCTGATCCTGAAAAAATACGTCAACATCGGTATTGCGGTTGATACGCCTAACGGTCTGGTTGTTCCTGTATTCAAAGATGTTAACAAAAAAGGCATCATGGAACTGTCAAGAGAACTGGCTGAAGTATCCAAGAAAGCTCGTGCTGGTAAGCTGACTGCTTCCGACATGCAGGGTGGCTGCTTCACCATCTCCAGCCTGGGTGGTATCGGTACAACCGGCTTTGCACCAATCGTGAACGCGCCAGAAGTGGCTATTATGGGTCTGTCCCGTTCTTCTATGAAGCCGGTCTGGAATGGCAAGGAATTCGTTCCTCGTCTGATCCTGCCAATGTCTCTGTCTTTCGACCACCGTGTGATCGATGGAGCTGATGGTGCTCGTTTCATCACTTATATTAATCAGTTGATGAGCGACATTCGCCGTCTGGTGATGTAATGCAAAGGCCGGTGAATAGCCGGCCTAATAATTACGACAGTGATGGAAATTTTATACTTGTATCTGACAGGTTGAGATTCCCGTCACGTTAACGCGCTTTTCAGGTTATTTACAATTCTGTAAACTGCTCGCGGTGTGTACGTCCCGGTGGAATATGGTTTTTTTTCGTCTGACCCGCCGGACAAACAATTAAGAGGTCATGATGAGTACTGAAATTAAAGCCCAGGTAGTGGTGCTTGGAGCAGGCCCAGCAGGGTATTCTGCTGCTTTTCGTTGTGCAGACTTAGGTTTGGATACCGTTCTGGTTGAGCGCTACTCTACTCTGGGTGGTGTTTGTCTTAACGTTGGTTGTATCCCATCTAAAGCATTGCTTCACGTTGCTAAAGTAATTGAAGAAGCAAAAGCGCTGGCACAACACGGTATCGTGTTTGGTGAGCCACAAACTGATATCGATAAAATCCGTCTCTGGAAAGAAAAAGTTATTTCCCAGTTGACAGGTGGTCTGGGTGGCATGGCTAAGGGCCGTAAAGTTAACGTTGTTAACGGTGTTGGTAAATTCACAGGTGCTAACACTCTGGTAGTTGAAGGCGAGAATGGCGCAACAACGATTAATTTTGATAATGCCATTATTGCAGCGGGTTCACGCCCAATTCAGCTGCCATTCATTCCGCATGATGACCCTCGCGTATGGGATTCTACTGATGCACTGGAGCTGAAAACAGTTCCGGAACGCATGCTGGTTATGGGCGGCGGTATCATCGGTCTGGAAATGGGCACTGTTTATCACGCTCTGGGTTCTCAGATTGACGTGGTTGAAATGTTCGATCAGGTTATCCCTGCTGCGGACAAAGACGTTGTTAAAGTATTCACTAAGCGTATCAGCAAGAAATTCAATCTGATGCTGGAAACCAAAGTGACTGCTGTAGAAGCCAAAGAAGATGGTATCTACGTAACAATGGAAGGTAAAAAAGCACCGGCAGAACCTCAGCGTTATGACGCAGTTCTGGTTGCTATCGGCCGTGTACCAAACGGTAAACTGATCGATGCTGGTCAGGCAGGTGTTGCTGTTGATGAGCGTGGCTTTATCAATGTTGATAAGCAAATGCGTACTAACGTACCTCATATCTTCGCTATCGGTGATATCGTTGGTCAGCCAATGCTGGCACACAAAGGTGTTCATGAAGGCCATGTTGCTGCTGAAGTTATCTCCGGTAAGAAACATTACTTCGATCCAAAAGTGATCCCATCCATTGCTTACACCGAGCCAGAAGTTGCATGGGTTGGTCTGACTGAGAAAGAAGCGAAAGAGAAAGGCATCAGTTACGAAACTGCAACTTTCCCATGGGCTGCTTCCGGTCGTGCAATCGCATCTGATTGTTCAGATGGTATGACTAAACTGATTTTCGATAAAGAAAGCAACCGTATTATCGGTGGTGCTATTGTTGGTACTAACGGCGGCGAACTGCTGGGTGAAATCGGTCTGGCTATCGAGATGGGTTGTGATGCAGAAGATATTGCTCTGACTGTTCACGCTCACCCGACTCTGTACGAATCAATCGGTATGGCTGCTGAAATGTACGAAGGCAGCATCACTGACTTGCCAAACCCTAAGGCAAAGAAAAAGAAATAATGCATTAGATTTTGCGTTATTTTTGCAGTGAATATAGGCGGCTTCTATTGTAGAAGCCGTTTGTTATTTATTTTTTCGTTAATTGGCTCTTGCATGGAGAGTCTGCTGTTTTCCTCATTTAATTATTTTCATAAATATAAATAGAGATAAGAGGTTTTCAGGACAAAACATCAACAAATAGTATTTAAATCTTAAATACACACTTTATGCACCTCTATCCAGAACTTTACTGCACTCCAATGTTGATTTTATGTGAATGAATTAACATGCCATTCAAATTTTGGTATGCTAATTGCCCGAAGCTCGGCATAATTTTGATGTTATGTGAGCAAATCCTCTGACCTGGCATCCCTAATGGTCATTTCATGGTGATCGTTACCGGGTGCAGACAGCCGGGCATATAAAAGACAATGAGAGCGAGGAGTTAGTCGTGCTAGAAGAATACCGCAGGCACGTAGCCGAACGTGCAGAGCAAGGCATCGTCCCTAAACCATTAGACGCAGCTCAAGCAGCCGCGCTGGTCGAATTACTGAAGAACCCACCTCAAGGTGAAGAAGATTTCCTGCTAGATCTGTTGACTAACCGTGTTCCCCCCGGTGTTGATGAAGCCGCTTATGTAAAAGCGGGTTTTCTTGCTGCAATCTCGAAGAGTGAAACGACTTCACCACTTATTACACCGGAAAAAGCGATTGAATTATTGGGAACCATGCAGGGTGGGTACAATATCCATGCTCTGATTGACGCTCTCGATGATGAAAAACTGGCACCCATTGCCGCTAAGGCCCTGTCTCACACGTTACTGATGTTCGACAGTTTCTATGATGTGGAAGAAAAAGCGAAAGCAGGTAATCCACATGCCAAACAAATTATCCAGTCATGGGCAGATGCAGAATGGTTCCTGCAACGCCCGGCACTGGCTGAAAAAATTACTGTTACGGTCTTCAAAGTCACTGGTGAAACTAATACAGATGACCTTTCCCCTGCACCAGATGCGTGGTCACGTCCCGATATTCCATTACATGCGTTAGCCATGCTGAAAAATGCCCGTGAAGGGATCGAGCCTGATCAGGCTGGTGTTGTTGGCCCAATTAAGCAAATTGAAGCACTCAATGAAAAAGGTCATCCTCTGGCCTATGTAGGGGATGTTGTGGGAACTGGTTCTTCCCGTAAATCTGCTACAAACTCCGTTTTGTGGTTTATGGGTGAAGATATCCCGTTTGTACCGAATAAACGTGGCGGCGGTGTTGTATTGGGTGGAAAAATTGCTCCAATATTCTTCAACACAATGGAAGATGCTGGTGCATTGCCGGTTGAGGTTGATGTATCCCGACTGAATATGGGAGATGTGATTGATATCTACCCATATAAAGGTGAAATCCGTCTTCATGATACCAATGAAGTACTGTCAACTTTTGAACTGAAAACAGATGTACTGATTGATGAAGTACGTGCCGGAGGCCGAATTCCATTAATTATCGGCCGTGGCCTGACAACCAAAGCCCGTGAATCTTTAGGGTTGCCATACAGTGATGTTTTCCGTCAGGCAAAAGCGATTGAGAAAAGTAACCGGGGTTTCACACTGGCACAGAAAATGGTTGGCCGTGCCTGTGGTACTACCGGGATCCGTCCGGGAGAATATTGTGAACCGAAGATGACTTCTGTTGGTTCGCAGGATACAACCGGGCCAATGACCCGTGATGAGTTAAAAGATTTGGCCTGTCTGGGTTTCTCCGCGGATCTGGTTATGCAGTCATTCTGCCATACTGCGGCTTATCCAAAACCTGTTGATGTAACGACACATCATACATTACCTGATTTCATCATGAACCGTGGTGGTGTATCTCTGCGTCCGGGTGATGGTATCATCCACTCATGGCTGAACCGTATGTTACTGCCGGATACCGTAGGTACAGGCGGTGACTCCCACACCCGTTTCCCTATTGGTATTTCTTTCCCTGCGGGTTCTGGTTTGGTCGCATTTGCAGCGGCAACGGGAGTTATGCCGTTGGACATGCCGGAATCTGTATTAGTGCGTTTTAAAGGGAAAATGCAACCGGGTATCACTTTGCGTGATCTGGTTCATGCCATTCCTTACTATGCGATTCAGCAAGGTTTATTAACCGTAGAGAAAAAAGGTAAGAAAAATATTTTCTCTGGTCGTATTCTGGAAATTGAAGGTTTGCCAGAACTTAAAGTTGAGCAGGCATTTGAACTGGCAGATGCATCTGCCGAACGTTCTGCGGCAGGTTGTACGATAAAACTGGATAAGTCACCGATTATTGAATACCTGCAATCCAATATCGTTCTGTTGAAGTGGATGATTGCAGAAGGTTACGGTGATCGCCGGACGCTGGAACGCCGTATTATTGGTATGGAAAACTGGCTGAAAGATCCTCAGTTACTCGAGGCGGATACAGATGCAGAATATGCTGCAGTGATTGAGATTGATCTGGCTGAGATCAAAGAGCCTATTTTGTGTGCCCCCAATGATCCGGATGATGCTCGCCTGTTATCTGATGTAGCTAACAGCAAAATTGATGAAGTGTTTATCGGCTCCTGCATGACAAACATTGGTCACTTTCGTGCTGCCGGTAAGTTACTCGATCAGCATAAAGGCCAGTTACCAACTCGTCTGTGGGTTGCTCCACCAACCAAAATGGATGCGGCTCAGCTGACTGAAGAAGGCTATTACAGTGTCTTTGGTAAGAGTGGGGCGCGCATCGAAATTCCGGGCTGTTCATTGTGTATGGGAAATCAGGCTCGGGTTGCTGATGGTGCTACGGTGGTTTCTACTTCCACGCGCAATTTCCCGAACCGTTTAGGTGCAGGAGCTAATGTTTATCTTGCATCTGCGGAACTGGCGGCTGTTGCTTCATTGCTGGGTCGTCTGCCAACGCCTAAAGAGTATCTGCAATTCATGGAGAAAGTTGATGAAACCGCAGCGGATACTTACCGCTACCTCAATTTTGATCAGTTGAACGAGTATACTGAAAAAGCGGATGATGTTATCTTCCAAACTGCCGTGTAAAAAAGTATATTGCTGAATGAATAAGGGAGGCGGATGCCTCCCTTTTTTGTGCCTGATTTTTGCGGCAGATTTTGTGTCAGTTTGTGGGCTGGCTCTGAGGTGGGAGCATCGGAAATGTTTAAAATTCGGATGTGATTGAGATAAGTAAAATGTGGAGGTATGTGATGGAATATGAATTTATGCAGGATATCACTGGTCAGGTTACAACGCGTTTTTCAATGGATCATGAAGCTATTGGTCATTGGCTTAATGAGGAGGTGAAAGACGATTTGAGCATATTAGATAAAATAACTTCAGCGCTGCTAGAAATAAAAGGCAGTGCACGCCAGTGGCAGTTGAATGGTCATGAATACACACTGTTAATGAATGAAGAAGAAATCATGATAAGAGCCAATCAACTCCAGTTTGATACTGAAGAAATGGAAGAGGGAATGAGTTACTACGATAACGAAAGTCTGGCATTTTGCGGTACAGATGATTTTATCGATATGCTGGCAAATTATAGAGACTTTGTTTTGCAAAAAAATAAAGGGTAAGTGGTTATGTTCAATCCATGGCCGCTTTCTGCCATAATTTCTATTCCATCGCTTTCGTGTTCATGTAGATAGGTTCCAACAAAAAAAGGTAGGCTTTTATGGAAGAGATCAATCTGTCCGGTGAGATAGATAAAGCAACACATTGGCTGGTCAATAATCAAGAAATACTGATCCAGTATGCAATGAATATCGTATTTGCCATTTTAATTCTGATCGTCGGTCTGTCTATTGCCAAGCTGGCATGTAAGGCAGTGAAACGCGTTATGTCGTTACGTGGTGTTGATACGACTATTTCTGACTTTTTATCAGCCATAATTCGTTATGCCATTATTGCGTTTACTATCATTGCCGTTCTCGGAAGGTTAGGGATCCAGACTGCATCTGTAATTGCGGTTATTGGTGCTGCTGGTTTAGCTGTTGGTCTGGCATTACAGGGTTCATTATCAAATTTTGCGGCAGGTGTGCTGCTGGTTATTTTCCGCCCGCTTCGTGTTGGTGAGTATGTCATCATTGGGTCAGTGGAAGGGACTGTTGTACAGGTGCAGATTTTCTCTACAACATTACGTACAGCAGATGATCGTATCATTGTTATCCCTAATGGAAAGATTATTACAAATAATATAATCAATACCAGCCGTGAACCAAACCGCCGTACTCAGATTATGGTCGGTGTGGCATATGACGCAGATATTGATGAAGTTAAGAAAGTATTGGGTGATGTTATTCAAGCGGATAACCGTATTCAGCATAACAAAGGTGTAACTATTCGGTTGCATGAAATGGCACCTTCATCACTTAATTTTATTGTACGTGTATGGACAACCAATGGTGATGCCTGGAGTGTTTATTGGGATCTGATGGAAAACTTTAAGCGAGCTTTAGATAAACATAAGATTGG
The DNA here is from genome assembly GCF_963895965.1 of Xenorhabdus sp. PB30.3. NCBI lineage: Bacteria > Pseudomonadati > Pseudomonadota > Gammaproteobacteria > Enterobacterales > Morganellaceae > Xenorhabdus > Xenorhabdus sp. PB30.3. The sequence continues at coordinate 46,119 of NZ_CAWQMW010000188.1, forward strand.
TATTCCTTTCCCACAAATGGATGTTTATCTTCATCAGCAGCAGATTGCTTTGCAGAAGAACACAGATAATTAACCAAAACTTTTGATGTAAGAAAGAATTGATGTGAGAAATACTTGGTGTGAGGAATAGATACACTCACACCAAGTCAGAGTTTGCTTAAACGGCATTTAAACTTTTAATCAGAGAAGTCGGTGTTGTTTACTGCATAGGTACGGCTTCAAATACAAGCATTTCCAGCGGTTTTAGTGTCACGGTGACAGCTTTGGTATAGTTTTCCGGTACAGTGGCGTTATTGCCGTATACGGGGATTAGTCTGAAATGCGAGGTTTCTCCCCGCGGAATTTCAAAATCTTTTGCCATATCCAGGTAATATGTTTGTGCTTTATCTGACGGATTGCGAAGACCGAGAATTGCTTTACGTTTATTCCATGATGCCCAGCCGTAAACTTTCAGTGCATGAGGATCGCCGCCTATCCAGTGGCTATCTATCAGTACATCTGAATTACTCTGTGACCACTTAGCCGCTTTCGCCAGCGTATCCCATTTGGCCTTATTCAGCATAGACGGTGTGATATATAGCTCCTGTAGCTGTGAGCCGGTGGCGAAGTAGCTCCAGACCTGATCGGCGAAATCGCCATCCGTTTGCACCTTCTCCAGCCCATCATAGGAGCTTTTCGCGCTGACGATGCCGTGGTACATCAATGAATTAAGCGGTAATAACGGACTCTTTTTCACAATCGAGCGATAAGTTTCTGCATCACGGTAAGTGACCCACTTCTGAGCTGGTGAACCTTTACCGTCTAAATTGATATCAGCACCCTGACGCCAGATAGAATCGGCGTAGAATAGCCAGGAAGGGCTGGCAGTGGTACCGGTTGTCAGGTTGATGAACAGATCCTTGTTAGCCGCTCGCATATTATTAATGAGGGCAATCGAGGCATCGAAATCGGAAGCAAACGGGCTACCTTCAATATGCGAATTGGCGTTACCCATACCGTCCAGCTTGAAGGAAGTAATGTGTTCATTTTTGATGAGGTTGAGAACTTGGGCGTTAAAGCTTTTGAAATAATTTGGACCGGAGAGAGCGAGCCTTCCATCAGCTGTTTCAAAACCATACTCTTTGGCATGCGAGACGCGGATTTGGCCTGAACCACCATAGCCGCCCCACGGGGAAAGCCACAAACCTATTGAACTGTGCAGGCTGGCTGCCTTGTTTCTAACGGTATCGAAATGGCTGAAGGCCGGGCTAAACAACCATCTGCCAGTGAGGTCATCCCAGCCATCATCCAGTAGAAAGGCATCAAGCTTCACACCACGCCCGGTAATGAATTCTTTATTCCACTCATCTATCCGTTTCAATACATCTTGTTCGGTGTAAGCGGAGCCAAAGCCTATATCCATCCAGCTATTGTAGTGTAGATAGGGTTTATATGGACGTGGACGCAGTGCGTTGATCAGTTGGTTAACACTGCGGCGTAGTTGATTGGTTTCCGGAAAGGTGCCAAGGAAGATAGTATAGCTGAGCGGAATTTTAGGCTGGATGGCCATTTTCAGCTCGACGTTCAGACTACTGCTTGCTTCATGGACATTGGTGTTCACAAAAGGTTTTTTGGGCAGAATAACAAATGGGTTGGCAATGATTGGTGAGCTGTTGATTTCTCCATCAATATAAGGTGTCGGAGATTGCTGCTTAGTTGGGAAGAAGGTGATGTTAGTAATTTCTCTGGGTTTACCTACCGCAGCGATAGTGTAATTAATGCTGGCATATTTCTTTTTCAGCATGCTCAGTACGACGGTGACGTTAAAATCCTTGTGAGAATAATCAATCTTAATTGCGTTATCCAGTTGCTCTATATGTTTGATTTTAAAATCAGAGGTATGAATCACATCTTGATTTGGCAGCGTTAGAAAAAAAAGTTCCTGTGATGTGATCTGGCGGTGGAACGGTTTATCCTGAATCGTAACTACAGACTTCGGCTCTTCAAACGAGATCTTAATATTGTCGTTGGTCAGGACATAATTTGCGGCAAAAGCGCTATTCGAAATAAGCAGACTAAGTAATGAAACTTTTGTGATATTTTTCATAGGAGGCTCTTTATTTTTATTTAGAAAAAGAAAACATTTCAGTAATTGAAATAAGAATAAAAAATGAAAAATGTTTTTAGCTTGGCAGCTGCATTCATGTTCAAATAAAAACAAACCGGAAGGGGAAGAGTATGTCTCTATCCCCCCTTATCAAAGGCTATATGTAGCATGGTGTACTTCAACCGTCTGTCACACGCGGAAGGAAATAATCAGGCGGACTGCTTACCTGCTTAGTGCTTTATTAATTTTATTAATGATGAATAAGAATAATTAATTTTTACTAATGAATGTATGTGCCTAATATGCAGATAGACCTTATTTTATTGAATAATTATTAGGAATTTCTGCATGTTTTCGACGTTAATTCAGGGTTTTTTTCTTAGTGCTGCAATGATCATCCCACTTGGACCACAAAATGTTTTTGTGATGCAGCAGGGCAGTAAAAAACAATTTCATCTGATGAGTGCCGCATTATGTGCCATCAGTGACATTATTCTGATTATGGCTGGGATCTTTGGAGGAAGTGCCCTACTTGGGAAATCTACTTTTCTGTTACAGGCGGTGACATGGGGAGGCGTTGCATTCCTCTTATGGTATGGATGGGGGGCTTTTCGGGTCGCATTATCTGCGGACTTTACACTTTCTAATAAAGATGTGGTTGTTCAAAGCCGCTGGCGGATTATTGTGACATTATTTGCAGTCACCTGGCTGAATCCTCATGTTTATCTGGATACCTTTATTGTATTAGGTAGCATTGGAGGTGGATTATCAGCTGAGTTGAGGCCGTGGTTTACTATCGGTGCAGTGACCGCCTCTATCAGTTGGTTTTTCGCATTGGCGATACTCGCCGCGTGGTTTTCTCCAATCCTTAATCAACCGCTTTCTCAACGTATCATTAATCTGTTTGTGGGATGCGTAATGTGGTACATCGCATGGAATTTATTGAAACAGGGATTACAGATTTTTAATTAACTGACACAATTCTTTATAATTTAAACAATTCTTTATAAATAGTGTGCTAATGTTTCTGAAAATTGCTTGTCTTACTGTCTATTGGGATCTTCTAGCCTATTAGACTGTTACAGGTTATTAGAGTCTGACCAAAATGCTTATTTATTTGCTGTATATCCAGTTTGTTTCGAGTTAACAGTGGCTTGAAAGAGGGTGGGTATATCCGAAAGGAGGTTTTAGTGAAACGTAACTCACTGATATTTGCTGTTATGCTGGCTGTAGGCAGTATGTCAGTTTCAGCGGCGGAATTACCATCTGTCCCACATATATCTACTTCTGGTAGTGCAACAATCAAAGCAGCCCCGGATATGGCAACTCTGATGATTCATGTCAAAGTGAGCCAGAAAAGCGCGACCGAGGCCAAGCATAAAGTTGATGCACGTGTCGCCAAATATTTTGATTTTTTGAAGGCGAGTGGTATCGATAAAAAGGATATTAATGCGGCTAATATCCGGACTCAGCCAGAATATCAATATGATCAGAAAAATGGTAAATCAACCATTATAGGGTATAGCGCATCTCGCTCAGTTGAAGTCAAAGTACATAAATTGGATCAACTGAATCCGTTGCTGGATGGAGCTTTGAAAGCAGGACTGAATGAAATTAATTCTGTGCAATTCAGCGTTGCTGATCCTCAGCTATATCGTAGTGAAGCCAGACAGAAAGCGATCGCAAATGCGATTCAACAGGCAACTGAACTGGCAAAAGGCTTTAACAGTAAGTTAGGTGCTGTATATAGTGTCACTTATCGTCCCCCTGAAGCTGTACCTTATCCAATGAATAGACTGCAATTAAGGACAACTCAGATGGCCGCTGCGCCAGCAGGGGATTCAGCAGATGAAACTTATGAACCACAAAGCATAGAGTTTTCTGATCATGTTGATGCAGTTTTTGAATTACAGCGTTAATTAATCTCATCTTCCTGACGTAACATCTGGCGCCCAAGTTTTAACAGGGCGTCAGTGACTTTTCTCATTGCACTGCTTTCTGGGGCAAACCGGTGCCAGTAAAGCATACGGCGCTGGTATAGCCCGGGTGTTAAATCAACTAATTCACCTGCTTTTAGTTCTCTGTCAATTTGTAAATGAGGGATCATACAGCATGTTGTGCCTTGTTTTGCTAATTGAACAAAGGCTTCAGATGAGTTAACGATATGGCAGGGCACACTACCCGGCGATAAATCAAAATACTGCTGTAAAAAGGCCTGATGCATATCATCCAGATGATCAAATGCAACCGCCGGAGCTTTCAATAATGCAGAGCGTGTCACTCCATTAGGGAAAAAGCGATCGGCAAATTTAGGAGAAGCGACGAAGAGATAATCGAGAGCGCCTAATTTATCCACCAGACAGCTTGGCAATGGTTGTGACTGAATACTGATGGCACCGACAACTTCCCCGCGTCTCAGGCTTTCCTGTGTCCGGGTTTCATCTTCCACCTGAATATTGAGCCTGATGGGTAAATCAGAAAGCACCGGATGGAGTGCGGGTAAAAGCCAGGTAGCCAGACTATCTGCATTGACCGCAAGAGAAAGTAGCAGAGGAGTTTCATTGCCATTCTCATCACCGAGCCATTGTGCTTCGAGTAATTCCACCTGATGTAATAACGCCAGCAATTTCTGTCCCTGCTCTGTAGGACGGGGCGGAACAGTACGCACTAAGAGTGGTTGACCAAATAAGTTTTCTAATTGCTTGATACGCTGGGATACGGCGGATTGAGTAATACAAAGCTTTTGGGCTGCACGTTCGAAGCCGCGTTCGCGGATCACGGCGTCTAACGCCTGTAAGGATCGGTAATCAGGACGTTTCATTGAAAATCAGGCTCTCCGTTTGTCATTAACTCTTCGATTATTCTGGAATGGTATTTATTCTAGAATGATATTGTGTGCCCAAAATATTTTTCGGTCTAGGTAGCACTATGCCATATTTTTTCACAGGGTAAGATAAAATATTGTTTATACTGGCAGCTGGATTTTTCTTGTAATTGATTATAGGCAGTGATTGATATGACACAGGATGAACTGAAAAAAGCGGTAGGCTGGGCAGCGCTGGAATATGTTAAACCGGGAACAGTTGTGGGAGTAGGCACCGGTTCAACGGCATCTCATTTTATTGATGCTCTGGGAACAATGAAAGATCAAATCGAAGGTGCGGTATCCAGCTCGGAAGCATCAACTGAGAAATTGAAAAGCCTTGGCATCCCTGTGTTTGACTGTAATGAAGTTGACTCTTTAGACATTTATGTTGACGGGGCTGACGAAATTAATGCTCAAATGCAGATGATTAAAGGTGGTGGTGCGGCACTGACCAGAGAGAAGATCATTGCTGCGGTAGCAAAGAAATTCATTTGTATTATTGATGAATCCAAACAGGTTGACGTGTTGGGTAAATTCCCGTTACCTGTGGAAGTGATTCCGATGGCTCGTTCTTATGTTGCCCGTGAGCTGGTAAAACTCGGAGGAACACCGGTTTATCGTCAGAATGTTATCACTGATAATGGTAACGTTATTTTAGATGTTCACAATCTTGCCATTCTGAATCCTATCGAGTTAGAAAATAAAATTAATGCTATTGCAGGAGTAGTAACGGTAGGCTTGTTTGCGAATCGTGGCGCGAATGTCGTGCTGGTTGGCAGCTCCAACGGAGTGAAAACGATTACAGAGTAACCGCTTGCGAAGGGCAGAATATTCTGCCCTTAAAAAATTTTCTGACTTTTTCAAAAAATAAAATTCAGATATATATATTGTATTATTGATTAAATCTTCCTCAAAATCCTGATTTTACCTTGTAACGAAACCCTTTACTTTGTGTAACAACTTTTTTACTGTTTCTTATGCTGTTTTACAGGCAAACGATTATATTGCTGTTGACGTTTTTTTTGTTATTTTAGTGAAATCTATCGGCATTATGAAAGTTAGTACAACTAGGGCGGGTAAATGGTTAAGGTATCTTTAGAAAAGGAAAAAATTAAGTTTCTGCTGCTGGAAGGTGTTCATCAAAGCACAGTCGACAATCTGCGGGCAGCAGGGTACAGCAATATTGAATATCATAAAGGGGCATTAGAGCCGGAAGAGCTGAAAGAAGCTATCCGTGATGCCAAATTTGTTGGGATCCGTTCCCGTACTCAGTTAACTGAAGAAATTTTTGCGGCGGCGGAAAAGCTGGTAGCAGTCGGGTGTTTCTGCATCGGTACTAATCAGGTTGATCTGAATGCAGCAGCAAAACGCGGTATTCCCGTATTCAACGCCCCATTCTCTAATACGCGCTCAGTGGCTGAAATGGTATTAGGGCAGCTGTTGCTGCTGTTACGCCGTGTTCCTGAAGCTAATGCAAAGGCCCATAAAGGTATATGGAATAAACAGGCTGCGGGCTGCTATGAAGCACGTGGTAAAAAACTGGGCATTATTGGTTACGGTCATATCGGCTCACAGCTAAGTGTTCTGGCTGAAAGTATCGGCCTTAATGTTTATTTCTATGATTTGGAACACAAACTACCACTGGGCAACGCTCAGCAGGTTCATCACTTATCTGAATTGCTAAATATGAGTGATGTTATCAGTCTGCATGTTCCTGAAACTCATTCAACCAAAAACATGATTGGTGCAGCAGAATTAGAACTGATGAAACCGGGCTCGATTTTGATCAATGCATCACGTGGTACTGTGATCGATATTCCTGCACTGACTGAAGCGCTGGAAATCGGGCACCTTTCTGGTGCTGCGATTGATGTTTTCCCTGAAGAGCCGGCAACAAACAGCGAGCCTTTTGTCTCACCGCTAATCAAATTTGACAACGTATTGTTGACGCCTCATATCGGTGGTTCTACACAAGAAGCACAACAGAACATCGGTTATGAAGTTGCAGGTAAACTGGTTAAATATTCTGATAATGGTTCTACATTATCCGCAGTAAACTTCCCGGAAGTTTCATTGCCTCTGCATGCGAAGGATACCAATCGATTACTGCATATCCACGAAAATCGCCCGGGTATCTTAACCAGCATTAACCAGGTTTTCACCGATCAGGAAATCAATATCGAGGCACAATATCTGCGTACTGAAGGCGATATGGGTTATGTTGTTATCGATATTATGACGCAAAATCCGGCTCAGGCGGAATTAGTCCTGCAACAGCTAAAAGCTTTGCCTGGTACTATTCGCTCTCGTATGCTTTACTAACTTAAATGATATAAGGGCTATAATAATAGCCCTTATGCATTGAAATTTAAGTATAAATAATTTTCAGCGGTTATACCCAGCGCCATGTTTTTTCTGGAGTAATTATTTCGGGTAAAGGAATATCCCAACTTGCGCTGGGTAATGAGTCAACCAGTTGAAAATTATGTGCTAACCCAATCGGATAAAATTTTTGCTGTTGCCATTTGGCAAGTGTCCTGTCGTAGAAACCTCCGCCCATCCCTAAGCGCTGCCCGCTACGATCAAAAGCAACGAGCGGAATAAACATAATATCCAGCTCAGAGACAGGTAAAACCTGCCGGATATCCAGTGGCGGTTCTTCTATCCTGAATTGATTCCGGATGAGAGGAGTGTCAGGCTGATAACGAAGAAACAGCAAATGATTCCGACTGAAAGGGTGTAATACAGGCAAATAGACCTGTTTATTTTGTTGCCAGAGTTGCTGAATCAATGGGCGTGTATCTAGTTCACCATCAAAAGAGAGATACAAGGCAATTTTTTTTGCTTGCAGGATCTTAGGATGTTCCATAACCCGCTCAGCTGCCTGTAGGGCGAATCGCAATTGTTGTTCAGGGGAGAGGTTTTTACGTAGTTGACGAATGTCTTGTCTGATGCTTTTTCGAAGAGAGAAAAAGGAATCTGATTGCATAGTACCTGCCTATTAAAGTAGTGCAGAAAAGGATACAAAACAGATAGATAGGGTTCTCCAAGATGCCGCTGCAGGTGGTAACCCTTGAACCCTTGGTTCAAGGTGAACATGGTGTCGCCCCTATTAGGCTTCTTGGACTAGCCAAGCATGCTCACAAGAAACGGAGCACCACATTCTATCAGATATGAAATATCGGCTCAGGGGACATCCCCGCTCACGAACACCTCAGAGAAATTTTTTATTACTTTAAACTAATTAGCCAGGAATCTTCAATCAGAACCTACCCATTTAGTCTTAAGTAATATCATGTAGCCTATTGTATGGAACTAAATGGAGAAAGCAACTGCTTATGTTCATCTATCGTGACTACTGCCTGATTTCTAAACAAGGATAAGTCTACTGACGATATAAAGCTGGCTAATTTCGGGTTTTTGTTACTTTGCCCTAACTTTTGTTACCTTGCTCTAACAGTGCCTGCTCAATCGTCTGTTGAAGCATTTTAATTTTTTGTTCCATATTATAGGCGTAATCACGGGTTTTCATTTTTTCCTGTGCCAACTCGTGACAGATATTCAGCGCCACAATAAAAACCAGTTGCTCAGTGTTAGTCACTCTGGTGCGTTCTTTGAGGTTATGCAAACGCTGATCAAGTTCATCCGCAGCAGCCTGCAATGCTTCTATCTGCTCTGGTGGACAATTGACACGTAATGACCGCCCAAAAATCTGAATATCTACTGGTTGTGCAGACATGACACCTTCCTGATTTATTACTGTGCCGATACCTTAATTTTGACATACACCCTTTATCTTTCCAGAGTTGCGGTAATCTGGAAAAATAAAGGGTGTAAAAACATATTCTGGTATAAAAGTAAGGCCGACACCAATCATTACCGTGCAATACCAAAAAACAACCTGATTATGTTGTCTGGTATAGCGACTCCCCTTGATGGTAGCATAGCATGAACTTATATCGCCAACGATGATCAATATACATGTCTATACAAAACTCATTACCTAATTATCAGTCATTTGATGAAATTTTGCATCAACAGTCCGTAGCTTTAACTGCCGCGGAAATGCACGGTTTAATCAGCGGGTTACTGTGTGGTGGAAATCACGACAGTAGCTGGCAGGCTCTTGTCCATGATCTTGCCAATGACGGTCTGGCATTTTCACAGATCCTCGCGCAGCCAATCAGAGAATTGTATGAAACAACCTTCGAGTTATTGGATGACAGTAATTTCCACTTTAATTTACTGCTTCCTGCTGATGAAGAGGGTGTTTTTGCATGTGCCGATGCGTTGGCAGGTTGGGTAAACCACTTCTTGTTAGGGTTAGGCGTAGCTGATCCTAAGTTAACAGAAAGAAAAGAAATTCAGGAAGTTATTACGGATTTACGTAATATAGGGATGCTGGGATACGATGAAAGCGAAGATCAGGAGGAGTTAGCTCAGGCACTGGAAGAAGTACTGGAATATGTTCGTGTTGCAGTGCAACTCTGCTACATCGCACTGGCGACACCTAAAAAAGCAGGCAATACCAAAAACGAAAAACCAACGCTGCATTGATTGGTGATTAATTAATAACTAATAATAATGAGATTGCAGGAGAGGGTATGACCAAACAAGAATATTTGTCCCGTCGTCAGGTATTATTGTCGAAAATGGCACCGGCCAGTGCGGCCATTATTTTTGCAGCCCCGCATGCGACACGCAATTCAGATAGTGAATATCCTTATCGTCAACATAGTGATTTTCTTTATTTAACTGGATTTAATGAACCAGAGTCGGTTCTTATCCTGATCAAAAGTGATGAAACTCATAATCACAGTGTGTTGTTTAACCGGGTGCGTGATTTGACGGCGGAAATCTGGTCTGGTCGCCGGCTCGGGCAAGAAGCTGCGCCGGAAAAACTGGGCGTTAATCGTGCTTTACCCTTTGATGCTCTTGACGAGCAACTCTACCTGCTGCTGAACGGGCTGGACGTGGTTTATCATGCACAGGGCGAATTTGAATATGCGGACGAGATAGTATTCAGTGCCCTGGATAAATTACGGAAAAACAGCCGTCGTAATCTCACTGTGCCATCAATCATGGCTGACTGGCGCCCGTGGCTGCATGAAATGCGTCTGTTTAAATCAGAAGCTGAATTGGAAATCATGCGTAAAGCGGGGAAAATCAGTGCACAGGCTCATACCCGAGCAATGCAGCGTTGTCGCCCGGATATGTTTGAATATCAGCTTGAAGCGGAAATTCACCATGAATTTACCTATCACGGTGCACGCTATCCTGCTTATAACACCATTGTTGGTTCCGGCGAGAATGCCTGCATTCTGCATTACACAGAAAATGATCGCTGTATGAAAACTGGCGATTTGGTGCTTATCGATGCCGGTTGTGAATATAAAGGTTATGCGGGCGATATTACGCGGACATTTCCGGTCAATGGTAAATTTACCCGCCCCCAGCGAGAAATTTATGACATTGTGCTGAAATCCATCAATGTCTCGCTGGAGCTTTATAAACCGGGTACCAGCATGAGAGAAGTGACGGGGCAGGTTGTGCGTATCATGGTTGAAGAATTGGTTAAGCTGGGCATTCTGCACGGAGAAGTCGAATATTTGATCGAGACCAATGCTTATCGCCAATTTTTCATGCATGGTTTAAGTCACTGGCTGGGTCTGGATGTTCACGATGTAGGGCACTATGGTGTGGATCGTGATCGTATTCTGGAACCGGGCATGGTACTGACTGTTGAACCGGGGCTGTATATCGCACCGGATGCTGATGTACCGCCGGAATATCGGGGAATTGGGATCCGTATTGAAGACGATATTTTGATTACAGAATCAGGTAATGAAAATTTAACCGAATATGTCGTTAAAGATCCTGATGAAATTGAAGCACTGATGGCACAGGCAAAATAGAGTTAGAGTCATACACCCGATGGATTTCAAACTGTATAGCAGTCAGCAGGCAGTTTGAAAAACGAAGGGGAAAGTAATCAGGAAGTGATAATGAGCGTGATTATCGTAGGAGGAGGAATGGCCGGTGCAACACTGGCGCTTGCCATTTCTGCTTTAAGTCGGGGGCAGTTACAGGTTTCTTTAATTGAAGCGGCAGAGCCGGCACAGGAACATCCGGGTTTTGATGCAAGGGCAATTGCCTTAGCTTATGGCACATGTCAGCGTTTAAACCAGATAGGCATCTGGTCTGCCCTGAAAGATTGTGTGACGCCAATTACTCACGTTCATGTCAGTGATCGCGGTCATAGCGGTTTTGTGAATATCCGAGCGGATGACTATAACATTCCGGCATTGGGCAACGTGATTGAATTGCACAATGCCGGAAGTCGTTTATTTGGTTTATTAAAACAGGCACCGAATATCCGGCTTTACTGTCCGGCGAAAGTGAATTCTGTTGAGCGTTTCGACTCTTCTGTCTCCATTACTTTGGATAACGGTGAAAAACTGACGGGAAAACTACTGGTAGCAGCAGACGGAAGCCAGTCCGCTGTGGCCAGTGCCTGTCATATTCCTTGGCAACGGCAAAATTATGGTCAGGCGGCCATTATTGCCAATGTTCTGACATCTGAAAATCCTCAGGGACGGGCGTTTGAGCGGTTTACCAAGCATGGCCCGTTAGCATTGCTGCCAATGTCAGAAGGGCGCAGTTCACTGGTCTGGTGTCATCCATCAGAAAAACTGCCGGAAATCAGTCAGTGGAAAGATAGTGAATTTCTTCACCAGTTACAGAAAGCCTTTGGCTGGAGACTGGGTAAAATGTTGGAAACAGGTCAGCGACACTGTTATCCGTTGGCTTTATCCACTGCCGGGCAGCAGATTAGCCATCGTCTGGCACTGGTAGGTAACTCATCGCAAACGCTGCACCCGATTGCAGGACAGGGTTTTAATCTGGGTATGCGTGATGTTATGGCGCTGGCTCAGGTGATTTCTGAAGCTGCGATTGAAGGGCTAGATATTGGTTCTTATAACGTTCTGGCGCGTTATCGGCAGCGACGGGATGTTGATCGAGAAGTAACAATTGGTATTACTGATGGGTTGGTCAGGTTGTTTGCCAATGATTATTTTCCGTTGAAGGCCGGGAGAAATCTTGGGCTGATGGCGATGGAAATGTTGCCATTGACGAAAGGAACACTGGCTCGCCAGACACTCGGGTGGGTCAACCATCATTCAACGGCAGAGTAAGTCAGATTAAGAGGAAATAAAAACATGCAGTCATTTGATGTGGTGATCGCAGGAGGCGGGATGGTTGGCCTTGCGCTGGCCTGTGGTTTACAGGGTAGCGGCTTGCGTATCGCGATTGTTGAAGAACACTCGCCAACCGGTAAATTTCATACCAATGATGAGCATGCGCTGCGTGTTTCTGCCATCAATGCTGCCAGTGAAAGATTATTAACTCATCTTGGCGTCTGGCAGAAGATACTGGCAATGCGCGCCAGCCCTTATCAGGGGATGGAAGTCTGGGATCTGGATAGTTTTGGGCGCATTCAGTTCAGTGCAGCAGAAAATGGTCTGAGTCATCTTGGGCATATCATCGAAAACCGGGTTATCAGGCAGGCGTTGTGGGAGCAGGTCGAAAGTCTCTCTGACATCACGGTGTATTCTCCTGTTTCGCTGAAAAATGTTGCATGGGGAGAAAATGAAGCCTTTATTACTCTGTCTGATGAAAGCATGCTGACTTCACGGTTGGTGGTTGGTGCGGATGGTGCTCATTCATGGTTGCGTCAGCATGCGGATATTCCACTGACGTTCTGGGATTATGAACATCATGCACTGGTCGCTACCATTCATACAGCCGAACCCCATCAAGGTGTTGCCCGTCAGGTCTTCCACGGAGATGGCATTCTTGCTTTTCTGCCACTGTCTGATCCCCATTTATGCTCTATTGTCTGGTCGTTACCCGCTGAAGCAGCAAAACAGCGTAAAACAATGGATACTGAGTTATTCAACCGACAGTTGAGCGCTACCTTTGATATGCGTCTGGGGCAATGCGAGCTGGTTAGTGAGCGGCAAACCATTCCTTTGATGGGGCGTTATGCGCGTAATTTTGCGGCCCATCGGTTAGCTTTATTAGGGGATGCAGCACATACGATCCATCCGTTAGCCGGTCAGGGAGTCAATCTGGGGTTTATGGATGTAGCAGAGCTGATTGGCGAACTTAACCGGCTGAATCAGGAGGGCAAAGATATCGGGCAATATCTCTATCTTGGTCGTTATGAGCGTCGTCGTAAACACAGTGCGGCTGTCATGCTGGCTGGTATGCAGGGTTTTCGCCAGCTATTTGATGGAAATAACCCTGTCAAAAAGCTGGTTCGTGATGTAGGGCTGGCTATGGCTGACCGTTTACCCGGAGTGAAACCACAATTGCTTCGTCATGCAATGGGCCTTCATGATTTACCGGATTGGTTGATGACTCAGCCCCATTCAGTTGAAAAATTCTAATGCCGTCTTCAATTTAGGATTAGTTTTTTTTATATCAGGCTAAAGTGTATTCAGTCAATTTGCTTCGCGCTTTAGTCTGTTTCTAATAAAAAAAGTATATATTTTGTGTTTTACTGCCAGTTTTTAGCGTCCTTCCACAATAAATTAGAAAAAAATCCTGCATGATAGTGAAGCATTTTTGAAGCTATCACTACAGTGTTAATAATTTATCCTATGGTTCATTTCCCTTTTCAGTGATAACTTCTAGTCCAAGGTATCGTTTGCGCTGTTAACCGTTTTTCTGCTTCATGATCCAATATTTGTCGGTTAATACGCCGTATTTACTCAGATCAAGAACATCTTCATGTCAAGAATGGAAAGAGGGAAATAATGTCAAAACACACCCCATTGTATGAGCAACATCTGGCATGCGGATCGCGCATGGTAGATTTTCATGGCTGGATGATGCCCCTTCACTACGGCTCACAAATCGACGAGCATCACTCGGTGCGTACTGACGCGGGTATGTTCGATGTTTCCCATATGACCATCGTGGACTTACACGGCACTGGCTGCCGCGATTTCCTCCGCTATCTTCTGGCAAATGATGTTGCCAAACTGACTGAAAAAGGCAAGGCACTCTATACCGGCATGCTGAATGCTTCCGGCGGTGTTATTGATGACCTGATTGTCTATTTTTTCACAAACGATTTTTATCGCATGGTTGTTAACTCAGCAACACGCGAGAAAGACTTAGCATGGATAAAACAGCATGCTGAAAAATATCCGGTTGAGATCACCGTGCGTGATGATTTGGCGCTTATTGCGGTGCAAGGTCCGAATGCACAATCTAAAGTTCAATCTTTGTTAAGTGATGAACAAAAACAAGCCATTACAGGTATGAAGCCATTTTTTGGTATGCAGGCCGGTGATTTATTTATTGCAACTACCGGTTATACCGGTGAGGCCGGATATGAAATAGCCATGCCTCAGGAACAGGCTGCTGATTTTTGGCAACAATTACTGAAAAAAGGCGTCAAGCCGGCAGGATTGGGGGCGCGGGATACATTGCGTCTTGAAGCCGGAATGAACCTTTACGGTCAGGAAATGGATGAATCCATCTCTCCATTGGCGGCTAACATGGGATGGACAATCGCATGGGAACCCGAAGATCGCCAGTTTATTGGCCGCGAAGCTCTCTTAAAACAACGTGAGGCCGGAACAGAACAACTAGTCGGATTAATCATGCGTGAGAAAGGTGTATTGCGCAGTGGGTTAACAGTTGGTTTTACAGATGAAACGGGTGCAACACATTTTGGTGCTATTACCAGTGGAACATTCTCCCCTACATTAGGATTCAGTATTGCCCTTGCACGGATACCGCGAGGGGTTGGAAAGCAGGCGGTTGTCCAGATCCGTAATCGTGAGATGCCCGTTCAGGTTGTGAAACCGGGCTTTGTGCGGATGGGTAAATCGCTTGTAGGATGATTTTGATCGCAACATTTTAATTAATAAAAAATAAGGAGATGGAACCGATGAGTCATGTACCCGTTGAATTAAAATATACCGAGTCACACGAGTGGGTTCGTTCTGAAGGGAATGGCGAATACACCGTGGGTATTACCGAACATGCCCAGCAATTATTGGGCGACATGGTGTTCATTGACTTACCTGAAATCGGAATGCAGGTAAATGTTGGTGATGATTGCGCTGTTGTTGAATCAGTTAAGGCTGCTTCTGATATTTATGCACCACTGAGTGGCGAAGTCATTGCTGTTAACCCGGCTCTGGAAGGCTCGCCGGAATTAGTGAATAGCGAGCCTTATAATGATGGCTGGTTGTTCCGCATCAAGGTGACTGATGAAAGTAAATTGTCCGAGCTACTTGATGCAGAAAAATATCGGGCATTACTGGTAGAAGAAGAGTAAGCATTTATCGCCCCGCACCACTGGAACTATACCGTGAGCGGGGCGTTTTTTATATGTGCCGTTTTTAGCTAGTTTCAGGAAATTATTATCAATGACCCAGACTCTAATCCAACTTGAAAATCAAGGTGAATTCATTCGTCGTCACATTGGTTCTTCTGCCGGACAGCAAAAAGAAATGTTGGCAATGGTAGATGCAAGCTCCCTTGACGATCTCACTAATAAAATTGTTCCCCGTGATATCGCACTGGCAGAACCACCAGCAGTAGGAGATGGTGCGACAGAACAACAGGCACTGGCTGAACTGAAGGCAATTGCAGGTCAGAACAAGCGTTACCAGTCTTATATTGGTATGGGATATGCTCCTTCAATTCTCCCGCCGGTCATCCTGCGTAATCTGTTGGAAAACCCGGGTTGGTATACGGCATATACACCATACCAGCCGGAAGTTTCTCAGGGGAGACTGGAAGCCCTGCTGAATTTTCAGCAAGTCACCATCGATCTAACCGGATTAGATCTCGCTTCAGCATCACTATTGGATGAAGCAACTGCGGCGGCAGAATCAATGGCAATGGCAAAACGTGTCAGCAAACTGAAAAATGCCGAGCGTTTCTTTGTTGCTGATGATATTCACCCACAGACACTGGATGTGGTTCGTACAAGAGCGGCGACATTTGGGTTTGATGTCATTGTTGATAAAGCAGAAAAAGTACTGGAACTGGAAGGCATCTTTGGTGTTCTGCTTCAACAGGTAGGTACTACCGGTGAAGTCCATGATTACAGTGATCTCATTACAAAACTGAAACAGCAAAAAATTATTGTCAGCGTTGCTGCTGATATCATGGCATTGGTCATGCTGACAGCTCCGGGTAAACAGGGTGCTGATATTGTCTTTGGTTCAGCGCAGCGTTTTGGTGTTCCGATGGGTTACGGCGGACCATATGCCGCGTTCTTTGCCTGTCGTGATGAATACAAACGTTCAATGCCCGGTCGAATTATTGGCGTTTCCCGTGATGCTGCCGGGAATCGTGCATTACGTATGGCGATGCAGACACGTGAGCAACATATTCGTCGTGAAAAGGCGAACTCCAATATTTGTACATCGCAGGTATTACTGGCAAATATTGCTGGTATGTATGCGGTTTATCATGGTGCTGAAGGTCTGAAAAGAATAGCAGGGCGTATTCACCGGCTGACTGACATTTTAGCTTCAGCTCTGCAAAAAGCGGGTTTAATCCTGCGTCACAAAACGTGGTTCGATACATTAACGGTAGAAGTCACCGATAAGGCACCAATACTGGCACGTGCTGAAAAAGCACACATCAATTTACGTACAGATATTCTTGGTGCAATTGGTGTGTCATTAAGTGAAAAAACCAGTCGTGAAGATTTGATAACCCTGTTTCAGGTTTTAACTGGCACTGAAACGGTGTTAGATATTGATGCACTTGATCTTGAAATTTCAGAAGGCAGCCAGTCTGTTCCGGTTTCAATGCTGCGTAATGATGAAATTCTGATCCATGATAATTTCCGTCGTTATCACAGCGAAACAGATATGATGCGCTATCTGCACAGTCTGGAACGTAAAGATCTGGCCTTGAACCAAGCGATGATCCCGTTGGGTTCATGCACAATGAAATTGAACGCAGCCGCTGAAATTATGCCAATCACATGGCCTGAATTTACGGATCTGCATCCTTTCTGCCCTCCAGAACAGGCACAGGGCTATCAGCAATTAATTAGCCAGCTGTCTAACTGGCTGGTATTGCTGACGGGTTATGATGCAGTATCTATGCAGCCAAACTCAGGTGCTCAGGGAGAATATGCCGGTTTACTGGCTATTCGCCATTACTATGCCAGCCGTGGCGAGCAACACCGTCATATTTGCCTGATCCCAAGCTCTGCACATGGCACAAACCCGGCATCAGCGCATATGGCTGGCATGACCGTGGTTGTGGTCGATTGTGATAAAGATGGCAATATCGATCTGACTGACCTGCGGGAAAAAGCCGAAAAACATCGTGATGAACTAGCTTGTATCATGGTGACATACCCATCAACCCACGGTGTATACGAAGAAACAATTCGCCAAGTTTGTGACATCATTCACCAAAATGGCGGGCAGGTTTACCTTGATGGCGCAAATATGAACGCTCAGGTAGGGATCACTACGCCGGGCTTTATCGGTGCTGATGTCTCACACCTTAACCTGCATAAAACCTTCTGTATTCCGCACGGTGGTGGCGGGCCTGGCATGGGGCCAATTGGTGTGAAAAAACACCTTGCACCGTTCCTTCCGGGGCACTCAGTGGTGGAAATGGATTCATTAACCTCGCAGGGAGCAGTATCCGCCGCGCCATTTGGCAGTGCGTCCATTTTGCCGATTAGCTGGATGTACATTCGTATGATGGGTGCAAAAGGTCTGAAACAGGCCAGTCAGGTTGCGATCCTGAATGCAAATTACATTGCTGCTCGCCTGAAAGGGGCTTATGACATCCTCTATACCGGTCGTGATGGTTATGTTGCTCACGAATGTATTCTGGATATTCGCCCATTGAAAGAAGAGTTCGGTATCAGTGAAATGGACATCGCCAAGCGTTTGATTGACTATGGTTTCCATGCACCAACTATGTCATTCCCTGTTGCGGGAACTCTGATGGTTGAGCCAACTGAATCTGAAAGCAAAATGGAAATTGATCGCTTCATTAATGCCATGCTGGCAATTCGTGAAGAAATCAACAAAGTGGCAAAAGGTGATTGGCCACTGGAAGATAACCCGCTGGTGAATGCACCGCACGTTCAGGCTGAGCTGGTTTCTGACTGGGAGCACGCGTATAGCCGTGAAGTTGCGGTTTTCCCAACCGCAGAGACAAAAGAAAATAAATACTGGCCAACAGTAAAACGTCTGGACGATGTTTATGGTGACCGCAATCTGCATTGTTCCTGCGCACCTATCGAAGATTATCGTTAATATAGACATAACTTTATTAATTTAAAGAAAAAAAGCAGTATTGAGAGGAATCTCATACTGCTTTTTTATATTTACCTGATTTTAAATTTACAAGAAATAGTTTGACTTTTTTCTAAGGCAATAACGTAATGCGAATTCATTTTGTTGTACATGAGTATTTTGAAGCGCCGGGCGCATATGAAGACTGGGCTAAGGCGAGGGGATACCAAACCACATTTTCACGGGTTTATCTTGGGGAAAAGTTACCGGATTCACTGGATGATATTGATTTTCTGATAGTGATGGGTGGACCACAAAGCCCGGCAACCACAATCGCTGAGTGTCCACATTTTGATGCGGCATCAGAGAAGCAGCTTATTTTAAAAGCCATTTCATCAAATAAAGCCGTTATTGGAGTTTGTCTTGGTGCACAATTAATTGGTACAGCACTGGGCGCAGGTTTTGCGAATAGCCCTGAAAAAGAAATTGGTAAGTATCCAATTATGCTCACTGAAGAGGGTTTGAAAAATAACAAATTTAGCCATTTTGGTGAAATGCTTGAAGTAGGGCATTGGCATAGTGACATGCCGGGTTTAACGCCAGATGCAAAAATTATCGCTTTTAGTGAAGGTTGCCCCAGACAGATTATTGAATATCAACATCTGGTTTATGCTTTCCAGTGCCATATGGAGCTGACCACAGAGGTGGTTGAGTTGCTTATCCAAAACTCAGAAAAAGAACTGAGTAAAGCGAATGAATATAAATTTGTTCAGACACCAGAAGTATTACGCACTCATGATTATAGTGAAATGAATAATAAATTATTTGTTTTTCTCGATAAGCTGGCTGAACAATATCTAATGATGAGTTCATACAGATAAAAAACATCGCTTATAAAATTGCACCGCATATTACGGTGCAATTGAAGAGTGTTATCTATTGTTATTATAAACAATTACTCTTTTAACCAGCCTTTCTCTCTTGCTGCTTCCAGTTGTGGCAGTAAATATTTCCAGAATTCAGGATAACTCTCAGAAATGAAACTGAGTAAATTAAAGGCTTGTTCAAAACGAATGCCGTTTTCTACCCAGCTTTGACCGTTATTATGCAGGTTCATCAACACCGGCATAACTCTGTCGAGCATTTTAGCAAAGCATGCTTCCGGTGTTTCTCCATCTTCGTATTCGTGCCAAAGTGCCAGAAAATGATCTCTTTGCGATTCAGGCAGTAAACCGAAAATACGTTTAGCAGCTTGTACCTCCTGCTCGTGGATGGCTTCACGGGCCGCCAAGTCAAACGCGATAACATCCCCTGCATCGATTTCGACAATATCGTGGATCAGTGCCATCTGGATGACTCGGCTGATATTTACATTGCCGGCATAGGGAGCAAAACTGATAACTGCCAGTGCAAAGTGCCAGCTATGCTCCGCAGAGTTTTCATGACGCTCATTACTCAGGATCTTTGTTTTGCGGTATACATTTTTTAACTTGTCCAGTTCCATGATGAAGGAAATGACATCGGTAAATGGCCCAAAATCAACAGCGGTTACAGTTTTTGACATAAAAGACCTCAATTATTATTTTTCTTCCAATGAATAGGGTAGTGCCTGTATAGAAAGGGAGGAGTGTTCATCCTCACGAACGCGGAATACGCTGTCTGCCTCCATATCATTATTCATGACGGCTTGTATCCAGACTGAATCATCAGCCAATCTGACTGAAGCGAGAACTGTACCCGTCCTGCGCCATTTATCACCTAGCTGCCACTCCAAATCATCACCAGCCACCGGCAGGGAAGAAGCGTTGCCAGCCAGCCAGTACATAGCCCGCTTATTAGCTCCGCGATATTTAGCCCGGGCTACCATTTCCTGACCGGTATAACACCCTTTCTGGAAATTGATACTGCCTTCAAGAGCCTGAAGATTGGTGGCCTGCGGAATAAATTGCGCACTGTTAGTTTCATCAATAACAGGGAAGCCAGCTTCAATTTCCAGCGCCAGCCATTGTGGGCTATTGTTCATCTGTGCCTGAGATTTCTCTACTAACGTTTCAGTTAACTGAGCTGTGGTTGCACTATCTGTTATGAGAAGAAAGCGTTCTGTTGGAAGAGAGAAGTGGAGAAGGGTTGTGGTTTCATGCTGGATAACGGCTGTTTCTGTATCAGGCAGTACCGGAAAAAATGCCGCTAGTGCTTCCCTGCTTCCTGAACCTGCGATACCAAGTAAGATACTTTCTTCATCTTTGGCAAAGGTGACTTTAGAGAATACAGCATATTTCTTCAATTCAGCCAGTTGAGTATCCAATATGGAACGATGTCCGATATAGGCAAAACCTTCTCCGCGATGAAACAGCCGCAGATTACTCCACATCTTACCTTTGGCATCACAGTGTGCGCATAACACATGCTGGTTTGCATCCAGAGAATGAATATCCGCAGTTACCTGACCTTGCAGATATTTTTCGGCATCAGCTCCGATTGCAGTCACTATTGCCCAATCATCAAGGGAAATTAACGTGAGGGGGAGCGTTGCGGAAGGCGATGGGGATTGTGCAGAAAACGGAATTTGGTAAGCCATAACAGCTCCTGCCATAAGCTATCTGAGAAATAACGTTAATGGTAAAAGAGATGAAGCTCAATGCAAAGGGGTTATTCCGGTTATTTTTCTGTTGAATGTTTATTGTTAACCTGTTGCGAAGCCTCTCGCATATTGTAGATATAAAACGGAATCCAGGGCTGTAAATAGTGAAAAACAGTACGGAATCGCTGATAATTATGCCTGAATGTGAAATTTTGCAATCGTGATCATTTTTGTAATAGCGGTAAACTTGTTAACCTTTCACTCTGTTCTTACAGCCGTTGTTTTTACAGGGGCAACAGTAATTTCTTGTGGTAGAGGTTCTTTGCAGCAATCGAGTAAAAGCCTTACCGCACCAATGGCACGAATGAAAATAATCAAGAGGCTTTTTAAACATGGATATTAACAATAAAGCGCGTATTCACTGGGCATGTCGTCGTGGAATGCGTGAGCTGGATATTTCTATCATGCCATTTTTTGAATATGAATATGATTCTTTAAGTGATGATGAAAAGCATATTTTTGTTCGTTTGCTGGAATGTCCGGATCCTGATCTGTTCAACTGGCTAATGAATCATGGTCGTCCGGAAGATGAAGCGCTTTTCGGTATGGTGCAATTGATCCAAAGCAGAAATCAGGCTCGTGGCCCTGTGGAACAGTAAACTGAGGTTATCCCGCCAGACGCGATGGTTCTCTTCCTGTGTACATGGAATGATTGCGCTGGCTGCTTTATTTGCACCGTGGTCCGCTAAAAACCTTTATTTCGGGTTCCCAGTGCTTGTTATCCCAATCCTTGCCATGATTATGGTGAGTTGGGTACGAAGCCAGAAAAATATTCAACAGTGTCAGGGGCAATTGATACTGTTGCAGGGCAATAAAGTACATTGGCAAAATGTAAGGTGGGAAATGACTCAGTCGCCGTGGCTTAGCCGTTATGGAATGATGCTTTCACTGTGCGCACTTGAGCAACCTAAAGGTTTTCGTCATAAGTCTGCTGTTCGGTTATGGGTGGCATCAGACAGTATGCCACCGCAAATGTGGCGCTATCTCAACCAGCTGATGCGTCAATACCCCGATACATAACCAATAAAGAATAACTAACCTTATACCCTGTTCTTATATCCAATGTACTTCGGATATTAAAATAGCGCTTCCATCTCTGCCAATATCTGCATACACCACTGGCTCAGACGTTCGTCAGTCTCTTCGAACTGGTTCACATCATCCAGAGCAAGGCCGACAAACTGTTTGCCATCATCAGTCAGTGGTTTTGGACTGGTGAATTCATAGCCTTCAGTTGGCCAGAAACCAATAAACTGTGCGCCAGTAGGCAGCAGATGGTGATACAGCATTCCCAGCGCATCCAAAAACCATTCACTGTAATCAATTTGATCACCCATACCATACATGGCAACAATTTTGCCTGATAAATCCAGTGATGGAAGTTGATCCCAAATAGCCAGCCAGTCTTCCTGTATTTCACCGAAATCCCATGTAGGCATACCGAGAATTAAGACGGAATACTCTTCCATCAATTGAGGGTCACAATCTTTGACGTTATGCAGGTCAATCAGATCTTCACCAAGAATATCGCGTATTTTTTCTGCTACCATTTCAGTGTAGCAAGTGGTAGAACCGTAAAATAGACCAATTTTCATCGTTAATTATCAGTGAATTTTTAATATCAGAAGAGGCATTGTAACAGAAGAATTGCTTTTTCAGGCATAATAGCTGACCGGAAGGCACGGATACAAAGGAGGGCTTGTGCCAAAAAAACATGACTTATCAAAAAATGATGTGCCGGAACAAAGCCCGTTATCTGATCCTCTGATAGAGCAATTTTTGGATGCGATCTGGCTGGAAAAGGATCTGGCAGAAAATACACTCGCTTCTTATCGGCTGGATTTACAGTGTTTGAATAACTGGTTAGTTCAAGGGGGCTATGATTTACTTTCTGTTCAGTCCATTGAATTACAATCATTTTTGGCTGAGCGGGTAGATGGCGGTTATAAAGCCAGTAGTTCAGCGCGTTTGTTAAGTGCAATGCGCAGATTATTTCAGTATCTTTATCGTGAAAACATTCGGGCGGATGATCCTACTGTACTTTTATCTGCTCCTAAATTACCTAAGCGCTTACCGAAAGATTTAAGCGAAAAACAGGTTGAAAATTTACTGAATACGCCTTCGAGTGACCAACCGATAGAGTTACGGGATAAGGCAATGCTTGAAGTGCTTTATGCTTGTGGTTTACGGGTATCCGAATTAGTCGGGCTGACATTATCAGATGTGAGTTTACGTCAGGGAGTTGTCAGAATAGTGGGGAAAGGGAACAAAGAAAGGTTAGTTCCTTTAGGCGAAGAAGCTCTGTACTGGCTGGAACAATATCTTGAATATGGACGTCCGTGGCTGCTGAATGGCATAGTATCCGATGTATTTTTTCCCAGTAAACGCGGGACACAGATGACTCGTCAGACCTTCTGGCACCGGATCAAGCATTATGCAGTATTGGCTGGCATTGATTCGGAACGTTTATCTCCTCACGTTTTACGTCATGCTTTTGCAACACATTTAATTAATCATGGCGCTGACTTACGGGTTGTGCAGATGTTACTGGGTCACAGTGATCTCTCCACAACGCAGATTTATACTCATGTGGCAACTGAGCGTCTCAAGGTGCTGCACCAACAACATCATCCTCGCGGATAACTCATTTATAAATAGCGGTTCAACGAACACTATTTTTGGAGAAATTGCGAAGCAGGATGAAAAAGGAACAAAAAATGAAAAAGATTGCGTTTTGTCTTTCCTTAATACTTACTGCTTTTACCAGTAATGCATTTGCTGATAATAGTTTGATTAATCAGTCATTATCAAATATGGGCCTCAAAGCAGAAAGCATTAGCCCATCAGGGATTGCTGGTGTAAGTAGTGTTTTAACTCAGCATGGAACGATTTATCTATCCAACGATGGCCATTATATGTTTCAGGGCCCGCTTTACGACATTAGCAGCAAAATTCCAAAGCAAATTGTCAATAAATCTCTGGTGGAAAAACTGGAAGCCCTGAAAGGTCAGATGATTATTTATAAAGCACCGAAAGAAAAATATGTCGTCACGGTGTTTACAGATATTACTTGTGGTTATTGCCGTAAGTTGCATGAAAACATGAAGGAATATAATGACGAAGGAATTACGGTCCGGTATCTGGCATTCCCGCGTCACGGTCTGGAACACCAGTCAGCTAAAGATATGCAATCAATCTGGTGCAGTGCGAAAGCTAACAAGGCACTGGATGCTGCTTTCAAAGGGGATAAAATTTCACCTATTGAGAGCTGTAAAAAGGATATCGCCAAGCATTACGAGCTGGGTTTACAGTTTGGCATCAATGGAACGCCGGCAATTGTACTCAAGGACGGTACTCTGATTAGTGGTTTTTTACCGCCAAAAGATTTAGCTAAGGCATTGGCACAGCATGGTGAATAATCACCAGAGTATCTTGCTGTAAGCAAATAATACGCGGTGAATTAAACTCAGTAATCATTAAAATCCAGTGATGAATTAATCCAGTGAATAGAAAAACACAACTCCGCCGCCGTCCAGCGGCGGATGATAGTCTCCTTCCTGATAGTATCCACCCACTATTACGCCGTCTTTATGTCACACGAGGCATACGTCAGGCTGATGAGTTAGAACGCGGTGCTAAAGGGTTACTCAATTATCAGTCTCTCAGTGGTATAGACAGGGCTGTTTCTCTGCTTGTCGAAGCATTACAGCAACATTGGCGCATTGTTATTGTTGGTGATTTTGATGCTGACGGCGCGACCAGTACCGCATTAAGCATTCGGGCGTTACGTGCAATGGGGTATCGGGATCTGGATTACTTTGTGCCTAATCGCTTTGAAGATGGCTATGGCTTGAGTGTGCAGGTTGTAAACGATGTCGTGAAAAAAGGCGCAGATCTGATCATCACCGTGGATAATGGGATCTCTTCCCATGATGGTGTCATGGTTGCACATCAGCATGGGCTTAAAGTGATCGTCACAGATCACCATTTGCCGGGAGAAACGTTGCCGACCGCAGATGCCATTGTTAACCCGAATCTGACGGATTGCTCCTTCCCTTCAAAAGCGCTGGCAGGTGTTGGTGTTGCTTTTTATCTGATGTCAGCCCTTAGGGCCGAATTACGTAAAATAGCGTGGTTTGAGCAACAGGGTATTCCTTTGCCTAATCTGGCGGAACTGCTTGATCTGGTTGCTCTGGGAACAGTGGCTGATGTGGTTCCGCTGGATACCAATAATCGCATTTTGGTGTATCAGGGATTGAATCGAATCCGTGCCGGGCGTTGTTGTGCTGGTATCCGGGCATTGCTGGAAATTTCTAAACGGGAAGCAGCAAAATTATCAGCCAGTGATTTGGGATTTTCCCTTGGGCCACGGTTAAATGCCGCAGGACGGCTGGATGATATGTCCGTTGGGGTTACGCTGTTATTAACTGACGATATGGCTCATGCCCGGCAGATTGCCTGTGAACTGGATGGACTGAACCAGACCCGACGCGAAATCGAACAGGGAATGCAGCAGGAAGCCTTGCAAATTTGTGACCAGATTGAGCGCACACATACCGAATTGCCTTATGGACTGGCCATTTATCATCCAGAGTGGCATCAGGGAGTAGTCGGCATTCTGGCATCACGCATTAAAGAACGCTTTCATCGGCCAGTGATTGCTTTTGCTCCTGCGGGTGATGGCACACTGAAAGGCTCAGGCCGTTCCATCAATGGGCTGCACATGCGCGATGCGCTTGAGCGCCTTGATACTTTATATCCCGGATTAATGCTGAAATTTGGTGGTCATGCAATGGCTGCCGGATTATCGTTGGAGCAGGATAAATTTGAGTTGTTTCAGCGCCATTTCTCTGCCTTGGTCGCTGAGTGGCTGGATATAGCACAGCTGGAAGGTGTTGTCTGGAGCGATGGAGAGTTGACACTGGGAGAACTCTCACTGGAGATCGCAGAGGTTCTTCGGGATGGCGGCCCTTGGGGGCAGGCATTTTCTGAGCCGGTATTTGACGGAAAGTTCAGGTTGTTGCAACAGCGGATTGTGGGTGAAAAGCATCTGAAAGTCATGATTGAGCCATTAAGCGGAGGGCCAATGCTGGATGGTATTGCTTTTAACATTGACACCAAGTACTGGCCTGATAATAGCGTCAAAACGGTTGAATTGGCTTATAAACTGGATATTAACGAGTTTCGAGGTAATCGTGATGTTCAGCTTTTGATCCAGCACATCTGGCCTTGTTAAATAAGCCTGAGTGATTGCTCGGATTACATCGTCGAAATGATAAGACAAAGGGTATATAAACCCTGTGTCAGATCCGTTACAATGCACGGTTCGACAATATCTATGGTCATCTTTCTATAAAAACCATCGTTTTTATAAACCACAACGTATAAGACACGAAATATGTTTGAAATTAATCCGGTAAAAAACCAGATTCAGAACCTGTCTGAGCGGACAGCAGTTCTGAGGGGGTATCTTTGACTATGATGCCAAGAAAGAACGTTTAGAAGAAGTTAATGCTGAATTAGAGCAGCCTGATGTCTGGAATGAGCCGGAGCGGGCACAGGCGTTAGGCAAAGAACGTTCATCACTGGAAGGCATCGTTGAAACGATTGATCAGCTTGAACAGGGACTGGAAGATGTGAGCGGCTTGCTGGAGCTGGCCGTTGAAGCTGATGATGAAGAGACTTTCAATGAAGCAATAGCTGAATTGGAACAACTGGAAGAAAAACTGGGTCAGCTTGAATTCCGCCGTATGTTCTCAGGCGAGTATGACAGTGCGAACTGTTATCTGGATCTACAGGCTGGCTCTGGTGGTACAGAAGCACAGGACTGGGCCAGTATGCTGATGCGTATGTATCTGCGCTGGGCAGATAGCAAGGGCTTCAAGACTGAAATTATCGAAGAATCTGATGGTGATGTAGCTGGTTTGAAATCCGCTACCATCAAAATCATCGGTGAGTATGCTTACGGCTGGCTGCGTACTGAAACAGGAGTACATCGCTTGGTACGTAAAAGCCCGTTTGATTCCGGTGGTCGTCGCCATACATCATTCAGCTCTGCCTTTATTTACCCTGAAGTTGATGATGACATTGATATTGAAATCAATCCTGCTGATTTGCGTATTGATGTATATCGTGCTTCTGGTGCTGGTGGTCAGCATGTCAACAAAACCGAATCTGCGGTGCGTATTACCCACGAACCGACAGGCATTGTCACTCAGTGTCAGAATGATCGTTCTCAGCATAAAAACAAAGATCAGGCGATGAAACAGTTGAAAGCCAAACTGTATGAGCTGGAAATGCAAAAGAAAAATGCTGATAAACAGGTAATGGAAGAGAACAAATCGGATATCGGCTGGGGTAGCCAAATTCGCTCTTATGTTTTAGATGATTCCCGCATTAAAGACTTGCGTACAGGTGTTGAAACCCGTAATACACAATCTGTGCTGGATGGTGATTTGGACAAATTCATTGAAGCAAGCTTAAAAGCTGGCCTATGAGGAACTAAAATGTCGCAACAACAGCAGGGGGCTGAGCAGGCTCCTGACTTAAATAACGAACTGAAAACACGCCGTGAGAAACTGGTTACGCTGCGTAGCAACGGTATTGCATTCCCGAATGATTTTCGTCGTGAAAACATTTCTGAAGATCTGCATGCAAAATACGATGATAAGACGCAGGAAGAGCTGGAAGCACTGAATGTTGAAGTCACTGTTGCTGGTCGTATGATGACCCGTCGTATCATGGGCAAGGCTTCTTTTGCGACCTTGCAGGATATGGGCGGTCGTATTCAGATCTACGTTTCTCGTGATGATCTGCCGGAAGGCATCTATAACGAGCAGTTCAAAAAATGGGATTTGGGTGACATTTTAGGTGCACGCGGTCAGTTGTTTAAAACCAAAACGGGTGAGCTTTCTATCCACTGTAGTGAATTGCGTCTGCTGACTAAAGCACTGCGCCCACTGCCGGATAAATTCCACGGCCTGGCGGATCAGGAAACGCGTTATCGTCAGCGTTATCTGGATCTGATCTCCAATGATGAATCGCGCAAGACATTCCAGATCCGCTCCCGCGTTATGGCTGCACTGCGTAATTTCATGGTCAGTAAAGACTTCATGGAAGTCGAAACGCCAATGATGCAGGCAATCCCTGGTGGGGCGAGTGCACGCCCATTCACTACCCATCACAATGCGCTGGATATCGACATGTATCTGCGTATTGCACCAGAGCTTTATCTGAAACGTCTGGTGGTTGGTGGTTTTGAACGCGTGTTTGAAATCAACCGCAACTTCCGTAACGAAGGTATTTCTCCGCGTCATAACCCAGAGTTCACCATGATGGAACTCTACATGGCTTATGCGGATTATCAGGATCTGATCGTTCTGACTGAAGAACTGTTCCGTACCTTGACTCAGGATGTACTGGGAACGACTTTGGTCAAATACGGCGAACAAGAGTTCGATTTTGGCAAGCCTTTCGTCAAAATGACCATGAAAGAAGCAATCTGCAAATATCGCCCGGAAACCAACATGGCGGATCTGGATGATATGGATAAAGCAGTGGCTATCGCTGAATCTATCGGTATTGAAATTGATAAAGGCTGGGGATTAGGTCGTATTCAGTGCGAAATCTTTGAAGAAACCGCAGAAAGCCACTTAATCCAGCCAACATTCATTACTGAATATCCGGCAGAAGTTTCTCCGTTGGCACGTCGTAATGATGATAACCCATTCATTACTGATCGTTTTGAATTCTTCATTGGCGGACGTGAAATTGGTAACGGTTTCTCCGAGCTGAACGACGCAGAAGATCAGGCAGAACGTTTTGCTGAGCAGGTTCGTCAGAAAGACGAAGGTGACGACGAAGCGATGTTCTACGATGATGACTACGTCACTGCACTGGAACATGGCATGCCACCAACAGCAGGTCTGGGCATCGGTATCGACCGTATGGTGATGCTGTTCACTGACAGCCATACCATCCGTGACGTGATCCTGTTCCCGGCTATGCGTCCGAATAAATAATCATTTTTGATTAAAACCTATAATACGCCCTGCTCAGTTATATGTGCAGGGCGTATTTTTATCCAATAAGATAAATTGATGTAGTTGAATGAAAAATTGAACCGCCTTGAATTGATAAGCAGTTGCTGATATTCGGTAGGAGGTATATATTTGACTGCGTCATATCGCTATGCGGGTGTAGCTCAATGGTAGAGCAGAGGCTTCCCAAGCCTACGACGAGGGTTCGATTCCCTTCACCCGCTCCACATAAACATCTCCCTCAGTCAATCAAAGTCTACTAAGTCCAGTAAAATCAAAGAATAGTTAAAAATCATACTCTATTATCGTCTACTGTTATCTATTGAAATGTATCCCATTTAGAGGGAATGTATGGGGGCGATTGAGAAACTAAAAAAGTACGTCAGCGTTGTGGTGAAGTTTGGCAATACGCAATAGTTACAGGGAGAGCCAAATATAATCCAGCACCTGATTTAGTCTCAACTTTTGTTCCACATAAAAAAGAACATTATCCATTTTTATTTGTTGATGAATTACCGCAGTTCTACAAAGTATTAAATACTTATACAGCAAGTTTTATTGTAAAGATGGGAATGCGTATGCCGACTATATGGATGTACTCGAACGGGGTGAAAATGTGGTATATGGCACATTTGGGAAGTGTGCTTAACTGGGTAAATAGACGGCAATAATTGTCTTTAGTAGACTATCCAAGACGTTAAAGAATACAGCTATGTCTAGGCTGATCTCCGAAAACCCGTACACCTCTACGGGCTGACATAGCTCCTGCTAATAGAGGGCGTGAGGTGGCGGATGAAAAATAAGCCTGATTATTGTCCCGAATGGTTTGATTTAGATAACTATGATATTTGCTATAAATTCAATAGAATTGCTTGGTGGCACGCAATCATGCAACGCAAAGTAATGATCGCCAATGATTTGAAAAAAAGTTTATCATCTGGAATGAGTAGGGATTATGCTATAAGTATGTTGAAGTTTTATTCAAATGAAGCTAGCACAATTATTTATAATAATTCAAAAAAAGGAATTGACCAGCTTAGAGATAATAGCATTTCTGAGATTGGGTTATTTGAATACATTGATATACATAGTACTCTCAGGAAAAACCATCCTGAAATTATGAATAGTATTGACAAGATGCTCAAAGTAATTGATGGATACCAAGAAAAAGAAGAAGTGCCCGTAGATTCAATGGGGTATGAATACGCATGGCATGATTATGACATGGATGAATTTTTTCCTTCTGATTTAAATATTACTGGCTCTTTTTATGAACAAGATATAAATTCCCATCCTTATATACATGTCGACTTATATAAGAACGACGATTTAATCATTAATGATTTTACAGAATGGTTAAAGAAAAAAAGAAAGCAAGAAAACATAGGCACTAAAACAGAAAAAATATCAGATAATGATTTATCTAAATTGGCTGAGAATAAGGTTTTTCCATATATAGATTTATATTTATGGAAAATAATATCTGGAC
This sequence comes from Xenorhabdus sp. PB30.3, assembly GCF_963895965.1. Lineage (NCBI taxonomy): Bacteria > Pseudomonadati > Pseudomonadota > Gammaproteobacteria > Enterobacterales > Morganellaceae > Xenorhabdus > Xenorhabdus sp. PB30.3. The sequence continues at coordinate 76,547 of NZ_CAWQMW010000188.1, forward strand.
ATAAAATCACTCAATATCAGATGGCTAATTTACTATTTCCTAATGAATATGAAGTTAACATAACAGACAGACTAAGGTTAGTGACTAAACCTAAAGCAATGGCGCTGCTGGAAAGCAAAATTGATTTAATAATGTAATGGAATTTTTCTTTTTTCGTTTCGGAGTGATAATAGCGACTTTTTACTTCGGGGCGAAAATCATAGCATTTAGATTCGTAGTAAAATTAATGAATTATCATCTCTCGCATTAACTTGCGTTTTGAAATTTAATACCTCCTGTCATCAACAAACTTCCACTAAAACGAATTAAGGACTAGATAACAGGAGGGCTACATGCCAGCAATCACAATACCTAAAGAAAACCTTATCCGCTTACCCGAAGTTCAACGCAGAACTGGCTACGGTAAAGCGTGGATCTACAGACTCATTGCAGATAATAAATTTCCTAAGCAAGTCAAAATTGGCACTCGCTCAGTCGCTTTTATTGAATCAGAAATTGATGGCTGGATAAATCAGCGAATTTCTGAATCTCGCGGCGAGGTGATGTGATGAAACGCTCTATATTCCAACCCATAATAGACAATATAAATAACCCCTATAGCCGAAAATCAAATTAATTAAGACAGGGTAAAACAATGACATCTAAAAATGCGGCCTTAAATGGTCAGGGACTCGCTCACTCTGAAAACAACCAGAATGATATTTTAAATATCCGCAAAGCGGTTATTTCCGGTGACTGGTCACCGATCAACAAAGGTATTTGCACACTGACTGATTTAGGATTGCGTCATAATGGACAAGGGGTAGTTTGGCGTAATTCTGGTGTATCGGTTCACGATGCAGAAAGTGATATAGGACTGACAGGGAGGGATAAAACATCATTTGATTATCATACGGCGTTATTTCCAAGTAATACTTTGACAAATAACACTTTTTGTCGTGATTTCCACCCTCATAAAGTGGATAGTTATTGTTTGTTAATCCTGTCAGAGTCTGATTCATGGGTTGAATACTGGCATCGAAAAGACGGTAAGGCGTTAACGACTTTTGCAGTACAGGTGCTTGCTAATGAAAGGCAGGAGGATTTTGATCATTGGGTTATCTATCGTCATCCTGTACAACCGGATAAATATACCGTTATCAATGCGGAAAAAGATAAGACGTTGGTGCAAGAATATATTCGCCACGGCTGGTTATGCGAATCAATTCATGAACTTTCCTTGCTGGTGAAAAGCAATATTGAGTTTGGTCGCTTAATGACTCGATTAGGTTATATCAAAATCCGAACCGACAAGATCACGGGACACAAAGAAACGTTCTGGGTTTATCGTTCCGCTGAGAAAGGGTTAAACGCCAGAGAAAAACAACCTCAAATTGATACCAGTTATGCCCGTGTGATAAAACGTATTTCTCATGGCAAACAGTCGTTATGTCCAAATACTTCATTGAAAAATAATGTATTTACTCCATTTGTCCAGTATGCAAAACAACCAATCAGAACCTTCGAACGCATTGCTGTAGACGGTCAGTGGCTCTACGTCTATGCCGACCACATTCGCTTTCTAACAAAGAAACGTCACCGTGTTGAGGGTGTTCGGGTTCAGGGTTACACGGCAAAAGGAATAGAGCTGCGAGAGGTGGTGTGATGATCGCTATGCCTGGTGACTCCTTGAGGTTAAGGAGTCCTATTACCGTAGTCCTCAGTTTGGGAGGCTATTCCCTCTCTGATATTCGTTTCCCGTCAGGAGGTGAATTATGCGCAACCCTGAACCCCATGACTATTACGCTCACAAGAACGGGGAAACCGTACAGGTGCTGTCAGTTGCCTTTAATCGCGTGACCTTTGTCCGTGAGGGTTATCAAAGCCCCATCATCATGCCATTAAGCCGTTTCACTCAAGAATACACCTACGCAGGGAGAGCCTGATTATGTCTGATATCTATAACCATTTGGTACGTACTAATTTCGACTCCATGAGCACCGAAGAACTCAAAAATCTGCGTAAAAACTCCGAAGGGGCATTGAGCAGCGTGATGGCGGCCATGTCGGCAATGGGGGAGATGGCGTTCTGGTCAGTTGATAACGAAAACTATGACAATCGTCAGGCAAGGGAAGATTTACGTCGTATCGGTGAAGCATTGATGTATTTACCAAGGATCGCCGAAGCGCTGAACGATACGGAACAAAACGCTCAGTTTGAACTCCATCACCGCGAGGGATTCCCGAAATGGTAAGTCATATTGATATTCGTTCGGTGAAATCAGCAGCGCAAAATCAGTGGCAAGGGTTGTTATCTGCTTGTGGGGTGGATGTTCCAGCAAAGGGTAAGCATGGTGCTTGCCCTATCTGTGGCGGGAATGATCGCTTTCACTTCATAGACGACCACGGAGACGGTAACTGGCATTGTCGCCAGTGTGATAACCCGCATCATGGCGATGGCTTTGATTTACTCATGAAGGCCAAAGGAGTGACGATCACTGAAGCAACAAAGATGGTTGCTGATGCGCTGTTACTTCCCTTGCCTGAACCCCAGCCTGCCAGAAAGGAGGCTCCAAAATCAGAGGCTCCTCCGATAGCTGAAAAAGTGAACAAGCTGGTGGCTCAAGCTACTACCGGACAATCTGATTATCTGGCCAAAAAGGGGCTGCCATGCCCCGATCAGAAGCTACTGAACGACGGTTCGTTATTACTGGTCACTCAGACACTGGACAACACAATCACCGGTGCGCAAATCATCAATCCGAAGGGTGAAAAACGTCTTGTCGCTGGGACGCAGAAAAAGGGGAGTGTTATCCCCTTATCACCCGTAATTGGAATACCAGACACGATCATCATTACTGAGGGTTATGCAACCGCTTTAACGGTGAGCCAATTGTATGAGGGCTGGGTACTGGCTGCGATTGATGAAGGCAATTTACCGACCGTGGCTAAACAGGTCAGGGAACGGTGGCCTGATGTGAAAATCATCCTTGCCGCCGACAATGACTGGTACGCACCGGAAGAACTGGACGATAAAGGCAAGCCCAGGAAGAACGTCGGTAAGATTGCCGCCGAGAAAACCGCTAAGGCTATTGATGGATGGGTAGCGTTACCGCCAACAGAGCACAAGGCCGATTGGGACGATTATCGCCAGCAGCACGGTATTGAGGCAGCAAAGCAGGCATTCAGTGAAGGGTTGTATCAGGTGGAAGCGAATATGTCAGTACCAAAATCAGTCGTCATTAATCTGGACGAACACCGGGCAAAAGAGCGTGATCCGTTAATACCGTTCACTCAAGCCCGAAAAGAGGGAATTTTTCATATCACCCCTAAATTAGATAAAGAAACAGGCGAGATTATCAAACCTGAGCAATGGTTATGCTCCTTTGTTGAAGTCATTGGAACGGGTACGCTGGATGGTGATGAAGATGATCAATATCTCATTTTTCGTTGGAAAGCCCAGGGTAAGAAAGACCCCGTGATTAAAGGTATTTCCTCGGCTCATGTGGGTGAACGTGAGGGATGGCGGATACTGAAAGCGGCGGGTGTACAGGTCACCACTAAAAACCATCTCAGGGCGATTCTGGGTGACTGGTTTATCCGAAACCCGGCACAAGAAACATGGAGCGTTACCACTAAAACAGGCTGGCACAAAGGCGCGTATATCATGCCTGATGGTTCCATCATCGGTAAGCCAGAACAACCGGTGTTATTTGTGGGGGGCAGTGCGTCAGCAAATGCCTACACCGTCTCAGGAACGGCGGAAAGCTGGCGTAAGCATGTAGCCACACTGGCGAATAATAACCCGTTCATGATGCTGGGTATTGCGACTGCATTAGCTGCACCTTTGGCGGGTATCGTGGGAACTGATGGCTTCGGTATTCATTTGTATGCTCAATCCACCGCGGGGAAAACAACAACCGCTGATATTGCAACCAGCTTATACGGCGAACCCGATAAGCAGCGCCTGACATGGTACGGCACTGCATTAGGTATTGCCAATGAAGCACTGGCTCATAATGATGGTCTGTTATCACTGGATGAAGTCGGACAGGGCGCAAACCCGAAATATGTTCATATGTCAGCCTATACGCTGTTTAACGGTAAAGGCAAGATTCAGGGTGCTAAAGAGGGCGGCAACCGACCCATGGCAAGCTGGCGAACCGTTGCGATCAGTACGGGTGAAAAAGATATTCCGACATTCCTCATTGAAGCTGGTATCAAAATTAATGCCGGGCAATTGGTCAGGTTGCTGAATATTCCGATGGAGCGCGCTAAAGAGTTGCACGGTCTGGAAAATGGCAAGGCCCACGCTGACGCTTTAAAACAAGGTTGTCGGGAGCACCACGGCGCAGCGGGACGAAAATGGATTGATTACCTCTCTTCACACCAGAAGGAGGCCAGACAAACCTATCTTGATGCGCAAGCCCGATGGAGTAAGTTAATTCCTGAAAGCTACGGTGAACAGGTGCAACGGGTCAGTGATCGATTTGCCGCTCTGGAAGCGGCCATGATATTGGGGCGCGTTGTGACCGGATGGGATGAACGAGAGTGTCAGGATGCTCTGCAATATATCTTTAATGTCTGGGTGGCTGAGTTTGGTACGGGGAATAAAGAGCTTGAACAAATTGTGGAACAAGCGGTTTCGTTTCTCAATGCTTACGGCATGAGCCGTTATGCCCCTCTGCCCTATGATGAAAGGGATCTGCCTATACGGGATTTAGCCGGTTACCGGGAAAAGAAAGGTATCCATGATGATGCACCCATAACCTTTTATACGCTGCCTGCCACATTCAAACAGGAAATTTCACGGGGGTTTAATACGGATATGTTTGCCGATGTATTAGCCAAAAAAGGTATCCTGAAAAAGCCAGCCAGTGGCAGGAGCTTTCAGGGAAAAACGCCCCGCCTGAAGCACTTAGGGGGCATTCAGCAGCGGGCGTATGTCATGGTACTGATCCCTGAATCGGATGAAGAAGCCTGATTTATCACACAAGAACTCAAACCTGTTGTCTCAGTTGTCTCTGTTGTCTCATTTTTATTAACTCAATGAATTTTCATTATTTATATTTTTAGTTTGAGACAACACGAGACAACAAACAGTGCATTTGAGACAACACCGTATTGCCGGAAAAAGGAGGCAGTAGAGGCATGTTGAAAGTATTTAATCAGTTACACTGTCAGAAAGAAAATAGCGTCAATGGGTCGGCTGCTGAGGGAGAGTGTAAATGCGTGATATGCAGATGATATTAAGCCAGTGGGGCGCATGGGCCGGTGACGGTCACAGTGCGGTTGATTGGGCACCCATTGCGGCTGGATTTAAGGGATTGACACCCAGCACCCGAAAAAGTCGCATCCAGTGTTGTGATGATGACGGATTTGCTATCGATGCAGCCGTTCTGCGGTTGAAGAAGCATAATCCGTATTCCTACCAGCTGATTGTATTGCACTACATCAAGGCGCTGCCACTCAGACCAATGGGGATTAAGTTAGGTATTTCTCATAACGAAGTCGCCAAACGATTACAGGCCGCAGAGGGATTTATTGAGGGTGTACTGGCTGTTTCAGATGTGGTTCTGGAACTGGATAAATGTGCACAAAAAGAAATCATTGATAAGGTTGCGTAATTACAAAAGTCAGTATATTGTGATAAGAGTGATAGCAATGTCACACAGCTTATTAATTTATCAAGCCTCGCTTTTGCGGAGTTTTTTTGTCTGTTATGGTTACGCTACAATCAGCTTTAATGCAAATCAATAAGGTTAATTTATGAAAAAAGCATTTGTAGCAGGAGCGTTAGCAATATCTTTCTGTGGCTATGGTTTTGCCGGAACTAACATCAAAGATGACCTTATAGGTACTTGGGCAATGGTACCAACAATCGAGGGATCTGCTCACGTTATAGAATTTAGGCCAGATAATACTGAACATTTTCATATTTTCACATGTGATTGGTTTAATAAAAAAGTGATTAAAGGCGACATATTTTCCGAACAACAAGCAGAAAAATACATATACACATACAAAATATCTGATGACTTAATTTCAATAACGTTTAACAATGAGAAAGAGCCTTTTGTTACTCTTAAATTTAAAGGAGTAGAAAAAAAGCGGAATAGAACGTTCTTGAAATTAACCGAGATCGATAAACGTAGAAATGAAAACATTGATTTTTCTTACGTGAAAACTGATAAAATTCAGCCTTTATGCCCTCCTTACTTTGAGAAAGAATAGATAGCCAAAATCAAGAATTAGTTTTCCGATAGAATTCCATAGCCTCGCACTCGCGGGGTTTTTTGTTTGCATCAAAAGTAATATCCTAGACAACCATCTATGCCATTTGTTGACCGTTCACATATGTTAAAATCTCGCCGCACGGGGGTGAATGAGACTTTAATCGCGTGAGCGGTCAGCCAATGGCGTAAAGCCTGATATCTGAACTAATTCAAAGTGTACGTTACGGTCAATACCTATATCGTAGTTAAATCAATATATTAAGTGTGATTTTAGGTGTTTCGGTCAACATACTGATCGGGAGAGAATACCCATGAAATATGAATTCGAATGGTGCGATGAGTTCGATGGATTTTAATTCCCCCGAATTTGAGGGAATATAGTAGTCTACTTTTTATTTTCGCCTTTTTTCAATTTAAGCCCAAAGAGAATGAGCCCAATAGCCAATAAGCTTTCGACAGTACCCAGTAAAAAATCATCATATTGAATAAATCTAATACCCGCCATAAAAAGTAATATCACACCGGCAAGAATGAATTTAAATGACTTTTGTTTGAGTGGGTTTTTATCGTTCGGTTGCATAAAAATCCTTTTATATTAAATGGTAAGATCTAGCATGAGTATCACATGTTCGGTCATTCCGAACAACTCAACCTGTCGGCGAAACCGACTAGTTCAAATCCCGATATGGGGAATCCCATAACGGAACAAACTCAAGTAGTTAGATCAGGGTCGAGCAGCACCATATACCATATTTAAATCAGTATGTTAGATATGGTTTCGGTTGATATGAGCAGCACTCGATCGCTACAAATTAAGTCATGCCAGCACCAAACTTCAAATATACACCTCACTGAATCACGCACTCGACTAACAGACAAACTTTATAATGCGTCACCCTATTTTAAGGCGTATTGATTCTGTTACAGTCTATTCAATTGAGATAACAACCTGACCTCAGTAATATTAACTGGCTAGTTAGCAGTAGGATGAAATGACCTTTAACGAATAATAAAATGAGGTGTTTATGTCTGAAGTTAATAAGCTGGATCAATATGAATTTGACAATGATAATACTGTTGTATGGGCGGATCCGGGTTCTTTCGCATGGGCGATTAATAAAATATTTTTGGGGGGGAAGGTATCTCGTGCTAGCTGGAGTATGCTCAATAAGTATATGTCCCTTGCACCTGAGACTGGAGTAAGACCTTATATTATAAAGACCGAAGATGGTGTTGCATACCCTTGGAATCCATCACCAGAAGAATTGAACGAATATCTGAGAGCCAGCGACTGGAAATCTGAATGCATGCTGTCTTTTGATCTTAATATAGGAACCATCCAATATTATAATGGTAATGATCCCGATAATGATAAAGTTCAAGAGTGGGGATATTCGATTGAAAGCGAAGACAGGACATATGGCGTTCTAACTAATCTCCAGAGTACTATAGGAGTTGGAAGCATAGTAACATTCAAACTAATAGAGGTCCCCATTGGCACTTTCTGGGGAATGGAGTTGAAAGTTGATACCCAAAACCAACCAGACTTAGGAATTAAGAATCTTGAAGTAATTGTGAATGGTTCAACTTATAATCTTGGTTCTATTGGCCCTATCACACCCCCTGTGAATCGTTTTCTTTATATTTCTGATGGCGCAAAACAACTAGGCGCTTTAATGAAACAAAACGAAGGAAACACACTGTCTTTTTGTTTCAACTGGAAATAAATCTACACTCTGAATTCAAGGCTGCTGAATGCGGCCTTTTCTATTTTTGTCACCGCAATCACTCCTACAATCTCAGTATCTTTATTGCGGCTGGCAACCTATTCACTACAACTCACAGGGGCGACCACAGACTCACCCCACGGACGCCCATTGTTCTGATGGGGTGGAAATATGCGTATGCCAGATAAAGACCCAAGCAGCTTTGAGCTATCTCAATGGCTGATACTTTTGTTGCTTTCTGCATGGGGCGGGATCGTCCGCTACATCATTGATATAAAAACCAGCAACGCCCGCTGGAGTTGGTTTGGGGCATTTGCCCAAGTCATTGTTTCAGGATTTACCGGACTGATAGGCGGATTTATCAGTTTAGAGGCGGGGCTGAGCTTATACATGACATTCGCCAGCGCAGGCATGTGTGGAGCAATGGGCAGTATCGCCCTCACGTATTTCTGGAACCGACTGACAGGTGCTCACAGATGATTAAGGAAATATACGGTGTGAAGATATTTCCGCTGGTTGTAATGTTTTATCAGGTTCGTCGTTGGTGGGCGTTACGGAAGCTGAGGAACTGGTGGCGAGCTGATATGCGTTTTCTGAAAGTTCTGCGTCAGCATAAAAGGATTTGTGATCACCTTAATTTCTACAGACGTTATCGGCTTATCAGGCTACTGGCAGAATGCGAGCAACAGCGGGGTAATATCTGATGAAAATCAGCGAGAACGGATTGAGTTTCATCAAGCAATATGAAGGCCTGAAACTGAAAGCTTATCCCGATCCGGCAACGGGTGGTATTCCGTGGACAATCGGCTACGGTCACACAAAAGATGTCAAGCCGGGGCAAGTGATAACAGAACAGCAGGCCGAAGCATTTCTGCATGATGACCTTCAGCCTATCTACATCACCCTTGAATCAGCCGTGAAGGTATCACTGACTCAGGGTCAGTTTGATGCGCTGTGCTCGTTCATCTTCAACTGTGGTGCGGGTAACTTTGCTCGCTCTACTTTGTTGAAGAAGCTTAATGCCGGTGACTATCAAGGTGCAGCCGATGAGTTCCTGAGATGGAATAAAGCTGCAGGTAAGGTGATGGATGGTCTGACTAAGCGTAGGGCATCTGAACGCCAGATGTTTTTATCATGAAGCTAAATTTTACCTACGGTGTGGTTATTGCGCTGATTATTGCTTCCGGTGCCGCTTACCTCTATCGCTCTGTCTACAAGAAACAGCTCGGTATAAATAACGACCAGCTAATCGAAATCCAGCAACTGACCGACCGAATTAACTATCAGAACACGCACATTGACATGCTGCATGAGTTAGACACCAAACACTCTCAGGAACTCACCAATGCCAAGACTGAAATCGATACTCTTCGGGCTGATGTTGCCGCTGGTCGTCGCAAGCTGCGTATCCAAGCCAGCTGCCCTGTGTCTGAAACCTCTTCCTCCGTCAGCGTGGTCAATGCAAGAACCCCACAACTTACAGAGCCAGCTAAACAAGATTATTACGATCTCCTCAGAATGATGGCGGAGAATGAACAGCAAACTAAGTACTTGCAGGAATATATTAGAAATCAGTGTAAATAGAGTATCGCAATCACAAAATTAATAAACTTGCAACATATTTATTTTTAATAGTAAAATCAATTTATTAAGCGCTATCTTTAAGGTAAATTGATTGTAAGATGGCTTAAAGAGCATAGAAATAATAGAGAATATTTATACCTTAAGATATACTCCGTCATGAAGAGTTATCAATTTGATAGCGCAGATTCATTGGAGGTTTCTATGTTTTGCGAAATAAAAGTAGCCCAAATGGCTGCGTACCTGCTATCGAAAGGTGGTGGGCGCATGGCATATCTGAAACTAATGAAACTCATGTATCTGGCTGACAGAGAGTATATGAGGAAATACGGGGAATCACTCAGCGGTGACCGTATGGTATCTATGCCTCAGGGGCCAGTCCTCTCATATTCACTCGATTTAATGAATGGCTCCGTGCAGGGTTCAGACGATGGCTGGGGAAAATGGATTGCCGGTGTTAGTAATTATGAGCTAATCACAAAACTCCCATCGGTTGACCGTGATGAATATGATGAGTTAACAGATGCTGAAATAGGTGTTTTGAGTGACGTCTATTCAGAATATGGCTACATGACAAAATGGCAGATAAGGGACTACACTCACTCGCATTGCCCTGAATGGGTCGATCCCCATGGCAACTCGTACCCAATTGACCCCAGAAGCGTTTTTCGTGCGCTGGGAAAATCAGATGAGACGGCGATACAACTTGCAAATAGGATGCGTGAACAAAACGAACTGGATCGAGTTATTAGCGGATTAACATGACAATTAACTTTGTGCCTGTTAAAAAAGGAGCAATAATGTTGCTTACAGGCGCAAAGGAACACCTGTTCTTTATTTGTAACGATCCTGTATTTTATCCTGCATTAACAAAAGAGTGTTTTCTTGCTGTCAACCTAACTACTATTTATCGCGATATCGCATATGATGATACGTGTATTTTAGGTATTGGCGATCATCCTTTTGTAAAGCATGACAGTTATATTCTTTATAAAAAAGCTGAAGTATTGGGAGTTGATACTGTAACTAGTCAGGTCATGGCTGGTGATATTAGAGTGTCAGAACCATGCCGTAATGATGTATTTGATAGGATACTGAACGGATTTAATGTTTCCCCTCATGTAAAACCTAAAATAAGAAAGTTTTATAACAAATATTGCAGATGATTTTAATATGATATTTCTTCGGTGCTACTTATCGATATTTGTTATCTTCATCTCTCGCCCTTAAATTTAAAGCCATTGCTACCTCCGGCATGGATGATGCAGCCACCGCCAGACCTACAGACTCCGCTGTCAGAAATTATTGGTTACTCAGAGAACGCATTGCCACCTCAGAACAAATAATTCTGGGATTGCAGGAGTATGTTAGGACGCAGTGTGGGTGATAGGACGGTGTAAGCACTACCGTCCTATCGGAAGTTATTATAAAGATAGGCAAGTATTGTAATCATGGTAAGCTGCTATGCACGAAGTCATACAGCTAGCCCAATCACTACCATTCATATACTCGCAAATCGAAGCGTAGGTCTGCATTGGTGCTAAAAGCGCAGTGCTTGCCACTAGGCAAAGAAGAAGATACTTTTTCATAGTTATTCTCCGCATCGTTTACAACGTTATCATCACAAAAACTGGTAAATCTAATAAACCCATCACACCGTAACAACAAGCGAATAATTCTTAACAATTGATTAACACTTGAAATTAAAGCTAATATTTCTTTACCCATTCCCTGAGTGGTTAAAGGAATACAGATAACTCATGCTGCCACTTCGTTCTCACCGCGTACCCAACGCATACGAACTGGTGGCATTTTTATTTCAACTGTAGAGATTACCTCTATGGTTATTTTATGCGCTGGACAAACTCAGTAAATTCACTGTATTTCAATGAATTACTTGGACATAACGTACTGGACAAAGCGACTTAACTCCTTGTTTTAACTCTTCTGTTTTGTGCGCACCTCTTCAGGTGTATCGATACCGATATCCCTTTGCGTCGGGTTATCGCCGTCTGTCGGTATTAGCTATGACATGCCTCCTTTTCATCGAGCGTACAGACCGAATCAAAAATAACCCATGCCCCTGAGAATAACAGATCATTATCAGCAACATCCGCTGTAGGCAGGCAAAGTGATGTGACAGCCGGAGAGACGGCAAATTCTGAACAGGCTATTCATTGAGTGGATTGTGCAGAGTTTTATCTCTGTTTTGACTGACTCCCGGCTAAAAAATGACGGGGTTATATAAAGCAGCTGACAGCAATATGCACGTAAAGTAGACTGAAACTTCAATAGGATTAATAAGCAAAGGGAGTTTTGTGTATGCATGAAGTGCAGGTATTTGTATTATTGCTCTTGTTTATGGTGATCTGCCTGATTACTCTTGCTGCTTCGGGTTGGATTTACATAAGACATAAACGGTGTGCTGGTGTCCTTATGTCCTCGATAGTCGGTTTAATATTATCCTTTCTTATCTTTTGCTGGTTATGCTCTATGTTACGCATAATATAAATTTGAGCACTAAATAATCACCACCTTCGGGTGGTTTTTTGCTTTATGGAGGACAGCGCATGTCATCCCGTATCTATGGCAGCAAATGGAATAAAGCCCGGCTGACTTTCCTGCAACACCACCCCCTGTGTGTGATGTGCCGGCAACAGGGCAGATTCACGGCCGCCACCGTCGTAGACCACATTGTCCCGCATAAACTCAAAGACGCCATGAACACCCGTCACAGCGCGGCCATCAAAGCGGCGCAGCGTTTATTCTGGGACAAAAAGAACTGGCAGTCACTGTGTGCCTCACATCATAACTCGACCAAACAGCGTATCGAGAAGCGCGGTCAGGACATCGGCTGTGATGCAAACGGTTATCCGCTGGATGCTCACTCACACTGGCACCAATAACCGCCTGAAATTGATGCAATGGAAAAGTGAAAGAAAGGCAATGGTGACGGGGGAAATCATCACGGGGAGGGCG